>JBOHXO010000035.1:0-3709 GCA_050737475.1 Chthoniobacterales bacterium | reverse complement strand
CGACGAAACAAAAAGTCCACGCGTGAGCGGCCAGCAGACGTTCGTAAAACTTTTGCCGGACAACTCGACGTCCATTCGCTCGAACACGACGTTTCGGCCGCGCCCCTCGTAACGCCGCGGCGTGTCCTGCACGTGCATGTGAATGTGCGGCGCCGTCGAGTTTCCGGAATTTCCGCACAACCCCAGCCGCTGCCCGGCGGCAATACGATCGCCCGGCTTCACAGCAAGCGAACCGTTTTTGAAATGTGCGAGGAACGCGAATTCACCCGCCTCCACCTCGATGACGACGTAATTGCCGAATGCATTTTGCGGATCGGTCGTGCCGAGCGAATTGTCCGGCAGGCCGTCTGCGACTTCGCGCACGATTCCCGCCGCCGGAGACAGCACCGGCTCCGCCCACGCAAAAAAATCCTCCGCTTTTTCGGGACGCGGAATGCGTGACAGGGCGCGCAGGCTTTCTCCGCCGACCTTCGCGAAGTCGAGGCCGTAACGTTGCGACGGCTCTTTCATGTGATGATTCACGTTGAGCGTGTCACCGCCCTGCATCACGAACCATCGCCCTTCGAAAGGCAGGGAATACGCGATGCTCATTCAGCCACGATAAATCCATTCCTTCACGCCGGTATCTGCAGCCGCAAGCAGCGCGTCGAGTTTCGGGCGGTCCGGCGAAAATTCACACACGGGATCGGTCTTCGACGCATCGCCCGCAAGCAACGCGGCCTGGCAGCGGCAGCCGCCGAAATCAATCTCGCGAAACTCGCAGCTATGGCACGGCTCGGGCAGCCATTCCGTGCCGCGGAAGCGGTTGAACGCGTCGCTCTGCTTCCAGATCCATTCGAGGCTGTGCTCGCGCACGTTGTCGAACACAAGATCGGGAATCGAATTCGCCGCCTGGCAGGGCAGCACGTCGCCGCGCGGATTCACGGTGAGACTGCGCGCGCCCCAGCCGTGCAGGCAGGGCTTCGGCCGCTTCTCGTAATAATCGGGCAGCACGTAAACGATCTGCATTTTTCCCGCGAGCCGCTCGGATTCGGCATTCGCGGTGCGTTCTGCCTGCCGCACCTGCGCCTCGGTCGGCAGCAGAGAAGCCTGGTTGCGGAAGGCCCATCCGTAGAATTGCGTGTTCGCGAGTTCGAGCCGCATCGCGCCGAGCGATTCGATGAACGCGATGATTTGCGGCAGGCGTTCGATGTTCCGGCGGTGCAGCACCACGTTCACGCCAAGCGGCAGGCCGGACTCCACTACGATTCGCGCGGCCTCGATCTTCCGCGCATGCACCGGAACTCCGGCCACTTCGTCGGCAAGCAGCGCCTCGTCGGCCTGAAAACTGATCTGCGCGGTATCGAGCCCCGCCTCGCGCAATTCCTCCATCCGCTCGCGCGTGAGCCCCACGCCGCTCGTGATGAGATTCGAGTAAAGCCCCTCGGCCCGCGCCACCTGCACAAGCCGCGGGAGGTCGCGATACAACAGCGGCTCGCCGCCGGAAAGCCCGACCTGCACCACGCCGAGCTGCGCGGCCTGGCGAAACACGCGCACCCAATCGTCCGCGGGCATCTCGGATTCCCGCGCGGCGAGTTCCAGCGGATTCGAGCAATAGGGACAATGCAGCGGGCAGCGGTGCGTGAGTTCCGCGAGCAGGCCGTATGGTCGCGGCGCGGCCGTTCCATCCAAAGGTCGCGGCGCGTTCATGCGACGAGCAACCCCCGTTCGATCAGGCTGTGAATGCACGACTCAACATCGGCGCGCAGCATTTCCGGCGCGACTTCGAATTCCGCCGCGAGCGCGGAAACAATTTCCTCCGTCGTCCGTGCGCCGTCGCAAAACTCCACGATTGCGTCGGCGGTCTCGCTGAGTTCCACCGCGCCCTCGGGATGCAGCAACATCACGCCGCCGGTCACACGATCGGCCTGGCGGCGAACGTGCGGTGCGAGTCGGGGCTTGGAATCAGGCTGCGGCATCTATGGCGTCCAGCAGGGACCACAATAACTCGCACTTGAACTTCAGCGCGTCCACTGCGCGTTGCTGCAGTCCGGGCGTGTCGCACCAGCGCATCGTGAGCGCGAGGCCTTCGTTGGAATCCACGCGGGCCTGCGTCACGCGGCTGTTGAAATAATCGAACGCCCAGTCCGGCACCCATTGGTAATGCTCCCGAAATGCCGCCAGCCGCGTCGCCATGATGTCCGGCGCGAACAATTCCGTGAGCGACGACGCCACCGCCACCGGCCACGGCTCCGTGCGCGCAAAATTCACATATGCATCCACCGCGAACCGCACACCCGGCAGCAGCCCCTCGCCGGCGAGCACTTTTTCGCGGTCGAGCCCGACGCCCTCGGCGAGTCGCAGCCATGCCTCGATGCCACCCTGCGTGCCCTCGCGACCGTCGTGATCCACGATGCGATGCAGCCACTGACGGCGCACGTCGCGCTCGGGGCAATTGCTGATGATGGCGGCGTCCTTGATGGGGATGTTGCGCTGGTAATAAAAGCGGTTCGTCACCCACGTGCGGATTTGCTCCGGCGACAATTCGCCCGCGTGCATGCGCACGTGAAATGGATGCAGGTGGTGGTAGCGGTTCACGCCGACGGCGCGCAACGCCTTCTCGAATTCATCGGGGGTCATGGCGTCAAACTACAAAGTGCCCGCCCTCCACGGCAACGCGTAGATTGGCAGACTCCACCCGTTTTCTTTCCTCCGAGTCGGGCCGCAAAACAGGATTCGTGTTGTTGATGTGCAGGTATTCGGCGCGATCGGGGCCGAGCGCCGACAACACGGGCAGGCTCTCGCTGATCGGCACGTGGCCCATGTCAGCGGCACGACGTGCGGAAAATCCCAGCCGCACGAGTTCGTCCTCGTCCCAGAATGTTCCGTCAAACCACACACGGTCGCAGGCTTTCAATTCCGCCTGGAGTGCGTCGTCCAGCACCGCCACGTCCGGAAAAATGCCGGCGGTCCTTCCGTCCTTTCGAAAAACATATCCCACGGCATGCGCGCCCGCTGCGGAAGTGGTGTCGTAGCGTGGCGGTCCGCTGCCGACGAGCGGCACGGTGCGGACTTCGAGACCGGTGGGATCCACGGCGTGCCATTGATCGGGCGCCGGCAGCCAGTTCAATCCCGCATACGCGCCGACTACGTGGCTGAGGCCCGGCCCCCGCTCGAGGCTTTGCCGCACGCTCGGCGGAGCGACGAGGGTCAGCGGCCTGCCCTCGCGGAGCTGGAAAATGCCGAGCGTGTGATCGAGGTCGGCGTTCGTGAGAAAAATGCTTCGCACCGGAGCGTCACGTTGCTCGTCGCCCGGCTCGAGTCGCGGACGGATGAACTGCTCGATCTGTCGGCCGACATCCGGCGAGGCGTTGACAAGGTGCCAGTCCCGACCGTTGCCAGTTATGGCGACGGAACTTTGCAGGCGCTGAGACAAAGCGCCAGCGCGTGCGAGAATGCAATTCTCGCAGGCACAATTCCACTGTGGGAAGCCACCCCCGGCGGCAGTGCCGAGAATCAGGACTTCAAGCAAACCGCTTTAGCGCGTGCCCGAGTAGAGCGAGACCTCGAAAAAGATCGGGATGTCCTTGAGCGTTGGGGCGGTCCAGGTGCGTTTGGTTTTCATAAGACTTTCGCGACTCTCGGTAGCGATACCTCAAAGCGCAAGTAAAATTTTTCGTCATGGGCTTGCAATGCCAAAATAAAACATTTGTTTGAAACGAACGTATTG
>JBOHXO010000034.1:0-2619 GCA_050737475.1 Chthoniobacterales bacterium | reverse complement strand
GGCAAGTATCGCGGAACAGTGAATTACGGGGGAATCGCGACGGGCACGACGACCGGCTCGATCAGCGCTTCCAAGAAGAGGGACTCTGGCAGAATCACCTGGAACTCGATCCTGTCGCTGGGCGGCTCCGTGCCGTTTACCGAGACCATCACAATCCGAAAGAAGAACGCCAGTTATCTTATCCAGATTGCCACAACCACGGGTTCCGGCTCCGGAAGAGTCTCGGTGTCGAAAAACACCATCCATTACTCGGTTCCTTTTTCCTCAGGCGGGCTCAACTACGTCGTCGTCGGCATCATCACGAAGAGCAAGAAGGGACTGCACATTGTGGAGACCATCACCGGAAGCGTTAGCTTCACGGTCACCTACGTGCTCAAGGGCCCCAGAAAATAGCCGCGGCTCAACGTCGGGAGGCCGTCGCCCGAAGCAGGGCCTCGTAGGCATCCACCGCGTGCGAAAGATCGAACTTGCACGCGCATTTTCGCGAAGCGGTGCGCAGGGCGAGAAGCGTGCCGGGATCGCCGCAGACCCTGCCGATGGCCGCCGCGTAGGACTCGGGAGTGAAATCGGCCAGCGCGCCGTTGGCTCCCTCCTCGACCACGTCGGCGACGCTGGGAATCCGCGTTGATACAATAGCCAGCCCGCGATCAAGCGCCTCGATCGCAGCCATGGGCAGGCCTTCGGTGTGCGAGGAGAGCAGCAGCGCGTCCGCCGCGTTCATGCCGGCATGCACGCGGGCGGCATCCTGCCAGCCGAGGAAGCGGACGCGGTCCGAGAGCCCCGCCACTCCCACTTCCTTTTCCATGGCCGCCCGCAAAGGGCCGTCGCCAACGACGTGAAATTCCCAGGGTAGATCGCGAAGCCGCGCAAGCGCCTGCACGGCAAGCATGGGATTTTTCTGGCGGCTCAATCGCCCGACCATCAGGAGACGCGGCGGGTTGTGAACGCGTATCTCCGGCTCCGGCCCGAGTGGGATGCCATTGAGAATGACCTGCGGCTTTCGCCCGTAGGCCCGTTCCGCGAGGTCCGCGACAAAGCCGCTCACCGCAGTGACAGCGGTGGCACGCTTCCAGATCGGAAGCGTGAACGGTTTCACGATGCGAAAAAGTCCGTCGGTTTCGCCCGGCACGCCGCCGGGGACGTCGCCGAGATGCGCCGTGAGCACATAGGGCGTGCCAGTGAGGAGCGAGACCTTGAATGCCAGCGCGCCGGTCGGCACCGCGAAGTGCGCGTGGATGACGTGCGGCCTCCATTGCCGGACGTGCCGCATCGCCGGCAGGAAGCTCGTGAGGAGGTAGTGCGCCATTTCGGGCACGGTGCATGTGTCCTCCTTTTTTCGAAACACGCCGGCCCGAAAAATTTCGACGCCATCCACGATTTCGTTTGCCGGCAGATGTCGCATTCCTGCGGTCAGCACGCGCACGGCGTGGCCGCGGCATACGAGCTCGGCGTTGACGCGATGCGCAACGCGACCGCCGCCGCCACCGACCGGCGGGTATTCGTAATTGAGGCACAGGATGCGGAGAGGCTCGCTCATGGCAGGCGGCGTTTTTTCCATTCCTCGAATACGAACTGGCACCACAAGAACAGCCGCTCGTCGCTCCTGCCCGCGCGATGCGCAGCGATGCGGTTTTGCACGAAGGCATCCGGCGATGCTGGCGCGATGCGGCCGCTGCGGAACCATGGTCCGATGGGCGAGCCGAAGCCTTTCTTTTTGCGATGGATGATTTCCGCCGGCAGGACGCGCGCGGCGGCTTTCTTGAGCAGATATTTCGTGGTGCCGCCGCGCAGCTTGTATTCATGCGGCAGGCGGCGCGCGAAGTTGGCGACTTCGATGTCCAGAAACGGCGCGCGCGCCTCGAGGCTGTTCATCATGCTTGCGCGGTCCACCTTCGCGAGGATGCCGTCCTGCAGGTAGATTTTCGTGTAGAATTGCAGCGTGCGATCCACGACGTTGCGTTGCGGGCACGAGTCCCACGCCTCGATGGCTTCGCTGTAAAGATCCTCGGGCTTGCCCAGAAAATCGGCGATTTCATTTTCTTCGAGCGCGCCGAGCCACACCGGATTCCAAAGCGCAGGCGGGTGGCTGAGGCCGCGCAGCGTGCGCTTGATTTTGAAGTCGAGGCTGACGTTGGCGTGCGAGACAGGGAGGTGCGACGCGAGCAGACGGATCGCGAGGTGCAGCGGCTTCGGAACGAGCTTCGCGTAGCTGTCGGCCTTGCGCAGCGCGAGGAAGGGATCATAACCGGCGAAGAGTTCGTCGCCGCCGTCGCCGCCGAGCGCGACGGTGACGTGGCGGCGCGTGAATCGGCTGAGCAGCCACGTGGGAAGCAGCGAGCTGTCGCCCTGCGGTTCGTCGAGCTTGTCAAAAATCTGCGGCAGAACCTCGAGCGCGCGGTCAAGGTCGAGCACTTCGGTCTGGTGACTCGTGCGGAGCAGGTTGGCGACTTGATTCGCCCATCCGAGTTCGTCGAACGATGCCTCCGTAAAGCCGATGCTGAACGTGCGCAAAGCTCCGGCAGGCACATGGCGCGAGGCCAGCGCGGCGACCAGCGACGAGTCAATGCCGCCGCTCAGGAAGACGCCGAGCGGCACGTCGGACATAAGCCGGCGCTGCGT
>JBOHXO010000033.1:0-1597 GCA_050737475.1 Chthoniobacterales bacterium | reverse complement strand
TCCGCAGTCTCACCGCCGGGTAGCCCGGCCGCTGCCGGCCATCGCGCTGAATTACCGCGGCGTCGAGCTGCCGTAGTTCGGCGTATCGCCCACATCGCCCGGAGGCAGACTGGAGCAGGCACCGAGGCAGATCACGCAAGCGATGAGAAACGCGCAGAGGCCAATGAATTTCTTCATGACGTCCTCATAGCGGGATCGCAACCCGGCGGCGAATGGAAAATGTTCGGAATCAGCCACCTCGCCGTGTTCGTTCTCGCCGGGACGGCGGCTCGTTGCTAGACGGACCGGATGCGCGTCCGCACCCAGCTCGTCCTTGCCCTCTCCGCGCTGGCCGTTCTCACTGCCGCCACCATTCTCGCGATCAATTTCTTCGGCGCTCGCGCGATTCTTTTCCGCCAGATCCAGAGCGAAGTGCTCTCCATCGCCGCCACCGGGGCGAGGAGCCTCGACGCCTCGACGCACGAGCGGATTCGCACACCGCAGGACGAGGGCAATGCCGACTACCAGGCCGTGCAAAACCAACTCCGCGCGATTCGCGATGCCAATCGCCGCGACGATGTGCACGTGCGCTTCGTTTACACGCTGCGGCCGGGCCCCGATGGCAAGTGGGCCTACATCGTGGACGCCGAGCCGCCCGGCGACGATCACTCCTCGGTCGGCGATCCCGTGGAATTCTCCGGCGAGCAGCCGCACCTCGATCAGCCCTATGCGGAAAAAGATTTCAGCACCGACGAGTTCGGCACGTGGCTGAGCGCGAACGCACCGATCCTCGACACCGCGGGCAAGCCCGTCGCGCTGCTCGGTGTGGACATTGCGGCCAACGACGTGCTCGGGCAATTGAACCGGCTGTTCTTCGAGGGACTCGCGGCCACCGGCGCGGCGCTGGTGCTCGCGATTGCCCTCGCCTTCGGCATCGCGCGCTGGCTCACCGCCCCGCTCGATCGCATCGGCGCTGCGATCCGGGACATCGGCGAAGGCAAACTCAGCACGCTCCTCGATCCCACCGTCGCTGAGCGACGTGATGAATTCGGCGCACTCGCCACCGCCGTCAACAACATGGCCTCCGCCTTGCGCGAGCGCAACGCCCTCAAGGGGGCCCTGGCACGCATGGTCTCGCAAGGCGTCGCCGACGAGATCATGGCCGGCCAGTCCGCACCCTCGATTGGCGGTCATGCCCGGCAGATAACGGTGCTCATCGTGGACATCCGAAATTTCACGGCGATGTCCGCCGCGCTCGTGCCAGATCATCTCGTCGAGTTTTTGAACGAGTTCTTTGCGCGCATGATCGAGGCGATTTTTGGTCACCGCGGCACGCTGGACAAATTCCTCGGCGACGGTTGCCTCGCGATTTTTGGCGCGCCGCTCGACGACCCCGATCACGACCGCATGGCCGTTTGCGCGGCGCAGGCGATCTTGAAATCCACGGCGGAGCTCGGCGTGAAGTTGCGCGAGCGGCATGGCCTCGAGTTGCGCATCGGCATTGGCCTCCATACCGGCACGGCCATTGTCGGCTATGTTGGGTCCGACGAGCGCACGGAATACACCGCCATCGGCGACACCGTGAACATCGCGTCGCGACTCGAGACATTGAACAAGG
>JBOHXO010000032.1:0-1897 GCA_050737475.1 Chthoniobacterales bacterium | reverse complement strand
CCATTTCGCCTTTCGAGAGATGGGTGAAGGCGACGCCGTGGTTCTTCGGCAGGAGCTTGAAGTCGGAGATGCGGCGGTAGTCGTTGCCTTGAAAAGCGCGCTCGGCGTCCATCAATCCCTCGCGCTCCTTTTCGGTCAACGGATACACGCGAAGAAACCACTGCGTCATCGAGAGCAACCCCGCCCCGTGCGGAGGCGGCTCGACCGCCGGTGCGTCCGGGTCGGGCGTGAGAGGGGTGAGCGCGAGCCGCGAGGCAATGTCATCCGAAAGCTCGCGATATTGTTTTTCGGAAACGAGAGCGCGGATGACGAAGGGATCCGCAATTCCCCAGAAATCCTGCGCGGCCGGGCTGTAATGCGCGCAGAGCAGCAATGGTCCGAGATTGCCGAAAGGCATCCACGGCTCCTCGCTGGATTTGGCGCGGGCGAGGCGGCGGAAAATTTCCTCGGCGCGGGTCGAGCACGCGGCGCGAGCGAGGCAAAGGGGAACGATGTCGAACTCGCCGGCGAGCCATTCGAGTGCGCTGTCGCTGTCACGCTGGTTCAAACGCGCAAGGGCGGCGTGCGGGTCGGAGTCGGGCCGGGCGCCCGGTGCGGCAAGGCCGCGGGTGGTCATTGTCTCGGCGAGGGCGGTCCAGGTGGCATCACTCATGTTGTCCAGGTGCGGGCGGCGTATAACCTGTGGGGAAGGTATAGGCCGTAGTAGACTCTGGACTGAGTGAGCCGGTTTTCAAGCCAATGCCTGCGGTGCCAGGAGCGATGAGCTCAAAGGCGTGGCCATTCCAGACGATGCGTAAGTCGTCCTGTGACGAGGAAACGGTATCGCTGAACCGTGGCGAAATATAGGGGGAGCCCGGCGTGGCCTTGAGGGGATCGGAATCGCGCCACTGCAGTGCGCGCAAGACAGTAAGCTCGTCCGCGGCGGAGTTGGCGTTGGGATTGATGACGATGTCGGAATTCGTCTCGTTGAAATGAAGCAGCGCGCGATTCAGGACCGCCACCGTATCGCGCGCGGCGCCTTCGCGGGCCGCGATATGCAGGCCGGAGTAGCTCGCGATGGCGATACTGCTGAGAACGCCCAGAATGGCCATCGTGGTGAGGAGCTCGGGCAGCGTGAAGCCCGCGCGTTTTGAAGATGAGGCTGGATTTTTCATCAGTAGGAGACGGCGCCGCTTGGGCCGGTGATCGGAACCTTCGACAACGGCAGCAGCGTGGTGGGCAGCGTGGCGCTGTAGCCGCCGGGCATGTAGTCGCTGAAGGCCGAGGGTGCGAAGGCGAGATAAGGTGCGAGCAATGCGTAGCGGGCGGCTGGGGTGGAGGCGCCGGACCAGCCGGAGGCGGCGGCGCTTTGCCCGTGGGCCTGGACATACGAGGCCATCGAGAGGTTGAGCGCCTCGCCGCGGGAAATGGCCAGGCTCTCCTCGCTGTCCTGCTTGATGCGAACGATGTTTGGCAGGGCGAGAAACGTGATGATGCCGATGAGCGCGACAGCCGCGAGCACCTCTACGAGGGAAAAGGCAAAGAAACGGCGTGTGTTCATTGTGTAACGAGGTTGACCTTGGGATAGGAATCGTCGGGCCATGTGGTGATCTCAAGATACTGCGAAGTCCGGGCCATTGCATCTGAGCGCACCTGGTCGCTGTTCGACGTGTTGTTGACGAGGTGCGTGTAGGTCGCGTCGTCGAGGTAGTTCTGGACGAGGGCGAGGCGCGCGAGGCCGTTTGCGGCGGCATTGTATTCGGCGCGCGCGGAGGAAAGTGAGCGGGATGCGGCGCTGCGGTAGGCGATCCAACTGTTGATGGCCTGCTGCACGACAGCCTGCTGCTGGCGGGAAAGGACGAGGCGGGAATCGGACGAGGCATTCGAAAACGCACTGATGACGAGCGAGGCCATGATC
>JBOHXO010000031.1:0-2840 GCA_050737475.1 Chthoniobacterales bacterium | reverse complement strand
GTGAACACCTATCAGTTGATTCGAGACTGCCGGGTCGTTGCGCCTTACTCGTCGCGTGTGGGGCTGGAAGGTGCGCTCCACGGCAAGCCGGTCATCCTCGCCGCGAAGTGTTACTATGATTCGCTGGAGTTTGTCGCGAGCCCGGCTACGAAAGAAGAGTATTTCGCCCGCCTGATGCTCTGCTGCGAGGAAGCCGTCGAACAGCCGCCGGAACTTCAACGGCTGGCGTTGATTGCCTACTACGTGGTCGAGCGCTTCACGTTGCTGAACACGAGATTCACGCCCATCTTCGAGGATTTTTCGCAATGGGTTGTGCAGCCGCCCGAGGAATTATGGGCGGATCCCATCGTAGACATGCTGTTCCGGTCCGCCACCAGCCGCGAACCCCTTTCGACACTTCTGCTTGAGAGGGAACTGCAGGCAGGGTGTATTGCGTGCTAGGCACATTCATCGTTTTCCGTGTCGCGACATGCCGATCGCGGCAGCCAGTTTCATGACTTCACTTTCCGACAAGGCGATCCTCGAAAAAGCGGACCGCGTTTTCAGTATCGAGATTTCCGAGCTCGAGCGGTTGCGCGGCAAGCTCGGCGCGGAATTCGTCAAGGCCGTGCGCCTGCTGCTCGAAGTCAACGAGCGCGGCGGAAAGATTCTCGTCCTTGGCGTGGGCAAGTCGGGGAACATCGGCGAAAAAATCGCCGCAACCTTCGCCAGCACCGGCTGCGTCTCGATCGTTTTGAATTCGCTCAACGCACTGCACGGCGACCTCGGCGTCGTTCAGGACGGCGACCTCGTGCTCGCGCTCAGCTACAGCGGCGAGACGGACGAACTCGTAAAGATTCTCTCGGTGCTCAAGCGCTTCAGCGTGGGAATTATCGGCATTACCGGTGTCGCGGATTCCATGCTGGCGCGGCTGAGCGATGTCACGTTGGACGTGGAGGTCGAGCAGGAGGCGTGTCCGCTCAATCTCGCGCCGACGTCCAGCACCACCGCGATGCTTGCGCTCGGCGACGCGCTTGCGATGGTCGTTCTCGAGGCCAGGAATTTCGACCGCGAGCAGTTCTCGCGCTATCACCCCGCGGGAAGTCTGGGTCGTGCGCTGCTGACGCCGGTGACGGAAGTCATGCGGGATCGCGAGCACACCACGGTGGTCGAAGCAGGTGAGCCGATTTTCGAGGTGCTCAAAAAAATGACGGCCAAGCGAAATGGCGCCGCGGTCGTGGCGGACTCCGGCGAAAAATTGCTGGGCATCTTCACGCACGGCGATTTCGTGCGCCACTTCAGCGAAACTGCGGACATCGCCACGAAAGAGGTCGGCGGTTTCATGACAAAAAATCCCGTCTGTATTCGCGAGGATGCCATGGCCGTCGAGGCGCTGGTGATTCTCCGCGAACATCGTGTGGACGAAATCATCGTGGTGGATGGGGAGCGTCGCGTGCGCGGAATCATTGATGTGCAGGATTTATCCCGGCACCGTCTCGTCTGAACAATGTTCGAAATGGTCAAAAAACATTTGCGCGAGGAGGCGGTGAAGGTCCGTCAGGCACCGCCAATGCAAAGCAACAATCCGCATGCGTTCGCGCTCGCCCCGGTGTTTCCGGCTGATGTGGCGGAGCCGCACGAGGCGGCTGTGGTCTGGAAGCGTTTCCGCGAATGCTCCGCGATCTCCGACGATTGCATGCTCGGCACGATGGCATGGTGCGGCGGCACGCCCGCGCAAATTCGCATAGGCTCGCGCACGATCTGCCGCGGCATTCTGCTTTGCGATGGCGGTCTCGGCTCCATCGAGATCGGCGAGCTCGTTTACATCGGCGACAACGTCATTATTTCCACACGCGACAGCGTTCGCATCGGCTCGCGCACCCTGCTCGCCCACGGCGTGCAGATTTTCGACAACGACTCGCATCCGCTCGATGCGAAGGATCGCCACGCCGACTACCTCAACCTTCTCGAAGGCCGTCCGCGCACGCACGTCATTCCCTCCGCGCCCGTGGAAATCGGCGAGGATTGCTGGATCGGCGCGGGCAGTTTTGTGCTCAAGGGCGTGAAAATCGGCAATCGCTCCGTCGTCGCCGCGGGCAGCGTGGTGACCGGGGATGTCGGCGAAGATTGCGTCGTGGCTGGCAATCCCGCGCGTGTTGTGCGCTCATTGGTTTGAATTAATGAATTCCTTGTTCTCGCGCCACGAGGCGCTCGGAAAATGGTATAACCCCGTCCTGCTCGACCCGGAAACGGTCGCGGCCTTCGCCTGCTCGCCAAAATCGCGCCGGTTCGTGCGGAAGACGTTTGCGCGGCTCTCGCCGGACGCCTACTCGCGCTACATCACGGCATTTCGCGATGAGGGCGAAAAGAAATTCGGCGCCAACTGGCGCTATCTCGACATCGTGGACGTCGTCGCCGCGGTCGCACAGCTCATCCGTCCCGTGAACTACCTCGAGATCGGCGTGCGTCGCGGCCGCAGCATGGCGATGGCCGCGGCTGCCGCGCCGGCTTGCGCGATGTTTGGCTTCGACATGTGGATGAAGGATTACGCGGGGATGGAAAATCCCGGCCCGGATTTCGTGAGCAAGGAGCTTCGCAGCGTCGCCCATCGCGGTGCCGTGGAATTCATTGATGGCGACAGCCACGTGACGCTGCCGAAATTCTTCTCGGCGCGGCCCGACGAAAAATTCTCAATCATCGTCGTGGACGGCGACCACAGCGACGAGGGCGCGCTGCAGGATTTGCGCGACGTTCTGCCTCGCCTGGCTGTGGGCGGTGCGTTGATTTTCGACGACATCAGCCATCCGGCGCATCCGAATTTGCGGGCGGTCTGGCGCGAGGCCCTGGGCGGTGCGGACTTT
>JBOHXO010000030.1:0-3384 GCA_050737475.1 Chthoniobacterales bacterium | reverse complement strand
CCTCCGCGTCGAACTTGTCGTCGCGAAATGGCGTCACGAGTGCGGTATGGGCTCCTTCAAACATGGGACGGAAAGTGAATCAGAGCGCCACGGTTCCGTCGAAGACGAAATCCGCGGGCCCGGTGAGCGTGACCTTCGAGAAGTCGCCGGGCGTCTCGCCGCGCTCGAAGCCGACGCGCAGCGTGTCGCCGCCGCGCACGACAATGGAAACCGGCGAGGCCGCGTCGCACTCCAGATGATGAATCAATGCGCATGCCACGACGCCGGTGCCGCAGGCGAGCGTCTCGCCCTCGACCCCGCGTTCGTAGGTGCGGACGGCGACCTCGCCGGGGCCGCAAACATTCACGAAATTCACGTTCGTGCCCTTCGGCGCGAAATGCGGATGGCGGCGGATCGCCATGCCGATGTGATGGACGTCCGTCGCCTCGAGGTCGTCCACGAAGATCACCGCGTGCGGCACGCCGGTATTGATGGAATGCACCGTGAGGTCCACGCCGTCCACATTCAGCGTCGTTGCGGTGGCGTAGGAATGCGGCGCGCCCATGTCAATTTGCACGTCGTCGCCCACGCAGCGCGCGCCGATCACACCGGCCGGAGTCTCGAAGGAAATGGATTCCGCATCGTTGCCGGAAACGCGGCGTGCGAATCGTGCGAAGCAACGCGCGCCATTGCCGCACATCTCGGCTTCGCCGCCATCGGCATTGTAATAGCGCATGCGAAAATCCGCGCCGTCCGCCGCAGGCTCGACGACGAGCACGCCGTCCGCTCCGACGCCGCGGTGGCGGTCGCACAATTGCGCGATCTGCCCGCCGGTGAGGGCGAGCGATCCGGCGCGGTTGTCGAGCATCACGAAGTCGTTGCCCGCGCCATTCATCTTGGTGAAGGAAAGTGTCATTGATCGAAGATCATCAAACTAGTTCTGTCGGAGCATTCGCGCAAGTATGTGAGGAGCGACGGGCCCCTGCCTTTTGTTGGTAGGGGATGGCGCGCCGCGCCTTCCCGATTTCTTTACGCGCCGTGCGCGGCCGCGGCGAGCGGGCGCACGAACGCCTCGATCTTTTCCACGAGGTCCGGCGCGGCGCCGTGCTCGCCGATGCGGCGGACGATGGCGCTGCCGACCACGACCGCATCGCTTTGTGCGGCGACCTGTGCGGCCTGCTCCGGCGTGGAGATTCCAAAGCCGACGGCAACCGGCAGCGCGCTGTGCCTGCGAATCTCCGCGACCTGCGCGCCGATGGTGTCCGAAACAGCCGCTTGCTCGCCGGTGACGCCTTCGCGCGACACGTAGTAGATGAATCCCTCCGCGGCCTTCGCGAGCAGTTCGACGCGCGCGGGCGGAGTGGTTGGCGCGATGAGTCGGATCGAGCGCAGCCTCGGCGCGGCGCGGAATTCCCCGTCGGTGCCGGTTTCATCCGGCGGCAGGTCGAGCAGCAGCAATCCGTCGGCGCCCGCGGCGGCGGCATCCACGTGGAAGCGCTCGAAGCCGTAGGCGTAGACCGGGTTCAAATACGTGAAGAGCACGAGCGGAATCTGCGATCGCTCGCGCACTTTTTTTACGCAGTCGAGCACGCCGCGCACCGTCGCTCCCGCGGCCAGCGCGCGCCCGGAGGCAGCCTGGATCGTCGCGCCATCCGCGAGCGGATCGGAAAATGGCACGCCGACCTCGACGACGTCCGTGCCTGCGCGTTCGAGGGCGAGGATCAATTCCACCGACGCCTCGAGGCTCGGATCGCCGCACGTGAGATACGCGACGAAGCCGGCGCGCTTTTCGGATTTGAGGCGCGCGAAACAGGCGTCTATGCGGTTCATGGGCCGAGGAGTGTGGCGGAAAGGGCGAATGGGGGAAAGGGCGAATGGGAGACGTGACTATGCTGCGGGATTTCGCTAGCGATGCGAAATGCAATTTCGTCCGTTCTCCCTCTCGCCCGTTCTCCCTCTCGCCGTCATCGCGATCGCGATGACGAGTTGCATCGCTCCGCCGAAGACGCCGAAGGTCACCGACGCGCAACGCGCCGAGTGGGCGAAGGTGAAGACCGGGAAATTCGCGTGGGGTGTCTCGACGAGCAGCTACCAATACGAGAATCCCGACCTCAAGCCCACGGACGAATTCTCGACGGACTGGGACGTCCTCATCGCCGACGGCGCCGCGCCGAAGAAGGGCAACGCGGTGTGGTCATGGTCCGACTGGGACAAGGACCTCGTCGCGATCAAGAAGCTCGGCCTCACGCATTATCGCTTCAGCGTCGAGTGGGGCCGCATCGAGCCGCAGCCCGGCGTGTATGACGAGGAGGTGCTCGCGCGCTACGTGAGCTGGGCGAAGCGGTTGAAGGCGAATGGCGTCGAGCCCGTCGTCTGCCTGTGGCACTTCACGTTCCCCGACTGGCTCTACGACAAGAAGCACCCCGCGAAGTCGAACTGGCTGCACCCGCAATTCTCCGGGCGCTGGAAGGCCTTCACGAAAAAAGTCGTCGCCGCGATGGGGCCGACCGTCCGCTTCTACGCGCCGCAAAACGAGCCGAACGGCCAGATCACCACGGCCTACATCGGGGGCATGTGGCCGCCGATGGAGGCGATGAATTTCGGCAACTACAACCGCGCGATCAAGGTGAGCGCGCAGGCCTTCCGCGACGCGGCGGCGATCATCAAGCAGGAGAATCCCAGGGCGCTCGTCCTCAGCGTCGAGGCGCTGCCGTGGTGGAAGAAGCCGCCGTTCGTCTGGACGTGGTTCTACAATTTCATGGAGCACAATAATTTCGACCACCTCGACCAGGTCTACGACGTGTGCGACGTGATCGGCTTCAACTACTACTACTCGCAGACCGCCGGCCCCGTGAGCATGCTGCTCATCGGCTCGCACCACGGCCCGAACTTCACCGAGATGGGCTGGGACATTGACCCCAACGGCCTCTACGAGCAGATCCGCACCGTCGGCGCGCGTTACGGCAAGCCGATGATGATCACGGAAAACGGCATCGCCACCGCCGACGACAAGCAGCGCATCAAATATCTCCAGGAGCACCTCGCCGCGATCGCGAAGGCGAAGGCCGGCGGCAGCGACGTCCGCGGCTATTTCCACTGGTCGCTCGCCGACAACTACGAATGGCACTTCGGCTACACCGCGACGTTTGGCCTCTCGCACATGGACCCGAAGACGAAAGACCGCATTTTGAAGCCCTCCGCGTTGTATTACCGCGACATCATCCGCATTCACAAATAAGCTTCCCGAATGGCCGCGAAAATTGACGCCACCACGCTCCGCGAGCGATTGCACGACGGACTCTGTCAGCAGCTCACCGGTGCGCTGATGTTTTCGCGCGTGCTCAGCGAGGCGTTGGAAAAACGCGGCGATCCGCTCGCCGGCGACGCCGAGACGCTGTGCAAAAT
>JBOHXO010000029.1:0-2544 GCA_050737475.1 Chthoniobacterales bacterium | reverse complement strand
GTTGAGACCCGAGAACACGTCGGCCGCGATCCACCCGTAGACGCTGTTGGGCACGGTCGCGAGCGACACATCGGGCGTGAGCCCGGAGCCGGAGAGGACGATCGAGTCGGGATTGAGCACCGCGCCGTAGATAAAGTGGTCGAGATTCTGCGCCTGCTTCGCGCCGGGCTGGCGGCCGTTCGGCAGAGGGAGGACGATTTCGGAATTCGCCGGCAGCGGTGCGGGCGGAGGCGGAGTCGTGGTGCCCTTCATGCGGATGAGATAGCCACCGGCGCCATCGCCCTCGACCCTGCCGGTGTAGTCGTAGTGGCAGTCATTCGCGAATCCCTTCTCCTTGAACGTGTAGTTCGACTTCATCAGGCTCTGCAGGTAGCCGTCGAAGCTCGGATACGGCGCGGGCGATCCGGTGGGACTGGACGCGGCGTATTGTCCCGGGCCGACCACGCGGGCGAAGTTGGTGAAGTCCTTCGACATCGGCCAGGGTGCGCCGCTCGTGCTGACAAACGCGCCCGACATGCCGAGCGCCGCGAGTTTCTCGAGCAACGTGGGCGTGGAGGTGTAGAACGTGTGCGTCTGCGTGAGCGTGAGCTTGTCGAGATTGCGCACGAAACGCTCGAGCTGCATCGGGATTCCGAAGAAATCAATCGAGGTGAGATTAGCAACACTTACGATCGCCGCATCGAAGGTGAGTTCGAGTTTGTCGAAACGGATATTCTCCCGTGCGGTCGGCGCGGCGGACACCCACTCGAGCGGCTTGCGATACGAGACATAGAGCACACCCGAGGCGAGTGTCTCCATCGTGAAGCCGTAGATGGGCAGCGTGCGGCCGCTGAACTTCGAAACGAGTTTTTCCCCCGTGTTCTGCAGCGCGCTCACCGCCAGGCCCTTCACGGGCGGATCGTTCTTCACCCCGCCGGTCGAGTTCGCGACGCCGATACCGGCGACCTTGATCGGTCCCTTGTTCAACGCGGTGTTGAGCGGCTGGCCGGTGAGCAGCAGAAACACCTCGTTGTCCGGCAGGCCGCTGTCGTTGACGACCTGGACCTGGAGCAGCGCGAAGGCGGATGGGATGAAGAACGTGATCGCGGCGAGGCCCGTGAAAAGGAGAGAACGCATGATAATCTGGGAGTGATTTCCGCGGCAGCCCGATGATCACGCGGATGTCTCTGGCATAGACGTTGGGAAGCCGCGTGGCAATGCGCAAGCCACCCGTGTTGGATCGCGATCAATCCGCCGCAACGCGGTCATCCAAGTCTTTTGAACTTCTTCTCGAGCTGCTTGAATTTCTTCGCGCGCACCTTGTCGTTCTTGATCTTCACCGCCTTCATCACCTGCTTGAGCAGGGCCGCGCGGGCGGAATTGAAGGGATCGTCAATCACCGACCTCGCGACTTTCTCCGCGAATTTCAATTGCTTGAGCGTCTCGCGCCTCACCGGGCCGGTCTCCGTCTTTTTCACCCGCTTCATGTCGCGCTTGAGAATCTTGAGGTCGCGCTTCGCGAGGTTGACATTCGCACCGCCGGAGTTCGTCGCGGTCCATGGGCCAAACGTGACCTGCAGCGTCGCGCCGATCGGCACGTTCTGGTCGAACTTCGACGGCACCTCGGGCTGGCCGCTCGGCGCGGGTGGCACGGGGCCGCCATTTTCATCGAACGCGAACCCGTAGGCCGAGCCCATGGCCTGGCTGCGCGCGTTGAGCCACGACGAGGCGCCGACGGGCTGCAGGAAGATGGGCGTGCTGCCGATCGCGCCCACGTGCATGAAGAGAGAGAAGAGGTTCTCCGTCACGCTCGCGGGATACCACTTCGTCTGGTCGCCCCAGATCGTCGAGGTGCCGCCGTTGACGCCGGGGTTCAACGCGGTCGCGTTCAGCGCCACGCCGCGGTTCAAGGCGGCCACGAGCTGATATTCGAGGTTGCCGAGGACGGTGGCCTGCGCGCTGCCCTTCGCATATTGGATGGTGTTGTCGGCGAAGACGCCGCTGTTCGCGAAGACCATCTGCCCTGGCGTCTGGAACATGACGAGCTGGGGCAGCCAGCAGAATGTGTATTGGGAATGCGCGGCGGGGGTGCCGTAAGGGCCGCCGGTGAGCGTGATCACGTTGCCGGCCACGTTCGCAATCTGGGTGCCGGACAGGCCGTTGGTGTTCGTAAGGCCGGCGCCCGAGACATACATATTGTTCATCAAGCCGGAGACGGCGGCGTCGAGAGTGAGCGTGTTTCCGCTCACCGTGCCGGTGATGCCGTCGCCATTGTTGTCCGTGAGAAAGGCGATGCCGACGGGATTGAAGACGGTGAAGACGTTGGTGTTGACGGTGTCACCGGTGAACTGCAGGGCGGGCAGCATGACGCTCGTGCCGGGATACGGCTGGTTGCCGACGGAGGTGACATGGTAGGTATCCGCCGCGATGGCGGTGCCGGAGTCGCCGGCCGCGGAGGCGACGCCCTGAATCTCCAGCGTTGCCGTGCCGAAAAGCGTGCCGAGGGCTGTGTTGAACTCGGTGTTCAGATCGCTGGAAAGGTTGATGTATTCGTTCAACGTATTG
>JBOHXO010000028.1:0-3499 GCA_050737475.1 Chthoniobacterales bacterium | reverse complement strand
GCGCACCACGCGCCGCGTGCGTGCCGGTCGCAAAGGCGCCCTGCATGAGGTAGCCGCCCGTCGGCGCTTCCCAGTCCACCATTTCACCCGCGACGAAAACGCCCGGCAGGCGCGCAATCATCAATGCGTCGTCGAGCTCCGCCCATCGCACACCACCCGCGGAGGAAATCGCCTCCGCAATCGGTCGAGGCCCCCGCAATTCCACCCGGCAATTTTTCACCGCGCGCGCCATCGCCCCCGGCGTCGCCCACGACTCGCGGTCCGCGTGGTGATCGAGAATCGCTTCCGCCCCGATACCGAGCCGCCATCGTTGCTTCGCCTCCGCGAGCAGATTTCGTTTTGCCGGCCCGAGTTTTTCGATCAATCGCTCCGCGGTGAGGCCAGGTTTGAAATCAATCGCGATCTCCGGATTTTCCATCGTGCGCAAGGCCGCACCGAGCTGGTAAATCGCGCCGCCCTCCAGACCATAGCGCGTAATCATCAATTCTCCGCGCGCCGTTTCATTTCCCGCGGACGCGACCACGTTCTTCAACGGCCTTCCCTCCGCCTTCGCCAAAAACTCCGCCGGCCAATCCACCTCCCATCCGCAATTCGCGGACTGCAACGGTGCGATTGCGACGCCGCGTGCGGCCAGGAACTTTGTCCATGCGCCGTCCGAGCCGGTCTCCGGCCACGAGCCGCCACCCATTGCAAGAATCGTCGCATCGGCTCGATGCTCGCGCTGGCCATCCGGCGTCTCGAAAACCAGCGCATCCCCGCTCCACCCGAGCCAGCGATGATGCATCGCAAATTTCACGCCGTTGCGACGCAACCGCTGCACCCACGCGCGCAGCAAGGGCGCCGCTTTCATTTCCGCCGGATACACCCGGCCCGTCGAGGCCACGAAAGTCTCCACGCCAAGCCCCGCCGCCCAGCCGCGCAAATCCTCCGGGCCAAATTCCGCAATCCGCCGCGCCCAAAACTCCTCCGGCATTTCCGGCCCGCGATATCGCGACGCAAATTGCCCGACCGGTTCGCTCTTCGTGAGATTCAGCCCGCCGCCGCCCGCGACAAGAAACTTCCTCCCGACCGAAGCCTTCGCGTCAAAAACCGTGACCCGCGCACCGCCGGCCGCAGCGATCTCCGCGGCCCGCAATCCCGCCGGTCCGCCCCCCACCACGGCGATCTCATTCCTCATATTCGTCATTTCGCATTTCCCATTTCGAATTTCGCATTACCTTCTCCACCCCGTGCTCACCATTCGCAATCTCAAGAAAACGCTCGGCGGTCGCACGCTGTTTGAAAATGCCGCCATGCAGATCAACTACGGCGAACGCGTCGCGCTCGTCGGCCCGAACGGCGCGGGCAAGTCCACGCTCTTCGGCCTCATCCTCAAAAAGGACGAACCCGATTCCGGCACGATCGAGCGCGACGAGTGGACGATGATCGGCCACCTCGCGCAGGAAGGTGAAGCCATCGGCGAGGAAACCGTGCTCGACGTCGCCACCGGCCGCGCGACCGAACTTCCCGCGCTGGAAAAACGCCTGCACGAGCTCGAGGCCGCCGGCGACGTGGATTGCCCCGAGTATCACGAGGCGACGAACAAGCACACCGCGCTCAGCGATCCGAAGGTGGACGCGAAGGCGAAAAAAATGCTGTCCGGCCTCGGCTATCGCGAAGGCGATTTCGAGCGCAAGGCGAAGGAACTGAGCGGCGGCTGGGTGATGCGCGCGCACCTCGCGCGGCTGCTCGTGATGGAGCCGGACCTGCTGCTGCTCGACGAGCCGACGAACCACCTCGACCTGCTTTCGTTGCTGTGGCTGCAGCAGTATTTGAAGACCTATTCCGGCGCCGTGCTGCTCATCTCGCACGACCGCCAGTTCATGGACGAGATCATCGAGACCGTTTACGAAATCGGTGAGCAGAAGCTGAATTCCTACACCGGCAACTACACCGCGTTTCTCGAGCAGCGCGAGGCGCGCTACGAGCAGCAGAACGCCGCCTACAAGAACCAGCAAAAGGAAATCGCGAACCTGCGCGAGTTTTACGATCGCTTCCGCCAGGTCGCTTCGAAGGCGTCGCAGGCGATGAGCAAGCTCAAGCAGATCGAGCGCATGGAACTCATCGAAAAACCTACGCCGCTGCCAAAGCCGTTTCGCTTCCAGATTCCCCAGCCGCCCCGCGGCGGGCAGCGTGCGATTTCGCTCGAGGGCATTCACATGGCCTATGGTGAGACAAAGGTTTACCAGGGCCTCGACCTCACCATCGAACGCGGCGAACGCACCGTGCTCGTCGGGCCGAACGGCGCGGGCAAATCCACGCTGCTGAAAATTCTCGCGGGCGTGCTCGAGTTCCAAAAAGGCACGCGCGACGAAGGCCACAACGCGAAGATCGGCTACTTCAGCCAGCACCGCTCCGCCACGCTCGATCCCGCAAAGACCGTGCTCGAGGAAGTGATGGCCAGCAACGGCGAGCTCACCGAAAACGACGCGCGCGGAATCCTCGGCTCGTTTCTATTCCGCAAGGACGAGATTTACAAAAAGACCGCGATCCTGAGCGGCGGCGAGAAGACGCGCTTGAACCTCATCAAGTTCCTCGTGGACCCGCCGAACCTCCTGCTCATGGACGAGCCGACGACGCACCTGGACATCCACACGGTCGAGTCGCTCATCCTCGCCCTGGAAAAATACGAGGGCACACTCGTGTTCATCAGCCACGACGTGCACTTCATCAAGAAACTCGCGACGAAAGTCCTGCACGTGAACGCCGGCACGGTGGTTCCCTACCCCGGCGGCTACGATTACTTCCTCGAGAAGACCGGCGCGCTCGGCAACGAACGCGCCGCGATCACCGCGGGCTAGTGGTTGTAGGCTTTGCTCTTCGCGCGCCACACCTGAAACTCATCCCAGGTCACGTAGCCGCTGTGGCTCGTATCGGCCTCGTCGAAGGGCATCGCGAATCGGTCCATAATGAGCGCGCTTTTTTTCGCTTCATCAAGCGTGAGCTTGCCGCTGCCGCTGACATTGAGCTCCTTGAATTTTGCGGCCGTCCCGCCGTCCGTCACGAACTCCTCCTCGGTGATCAAGCCGTTGCCGTCATTGTCGTAGATCGCAAAAAGCTGCTCGACCATGAAATCCTGATACTCGGCGCGCGAGACCTTGCCGTCGCCGGACTTGTCGGCCTTGGCGAACAATTCCTTGTCGGTGGGAACGTGCTTCTTCGGCGCCGTCGCGCATCCGCCCAGCAAAAGAATTCCGACCAGGCAGCTCGAAGCGATAGGGAGTTTCATACGTGCCGTGAGTTGAGCGAAAATCGGGGGCTGCGGTCAATGCCGATTCGGCATCGGCGGTTTCATCGAAACCGCCCTGCCAATTGGTGGCAGGGACGGATCGATGATCTGTCCGACTTTTCCAACCTGCGGCTCAAACCACGAGCTTTGCGGAAATTCCGAGAAATTCCCCATAGCGCTTCGTCGCAACCGCGAATGCGGACTTCGCTGTGCGTGCGAATGGTTCCGCCG
>JBOHXO010000027.1:0-2684 GCA_050737475.1 Chthoniobacterales bacterium | reverse complement strand
TCCGAGCGAGCCGATCGCGATCGTGAATGGCGTGACGTTGTCGCTCGCGATCGAGAGCGCGCCATTGATGGCGAGGAAATCCTGGCTTCCCGGCGTCGGGATGACGTTCGCGATGTCCCAGAGATAGGTGCCGCCGCCATTCCACTGCTCCGCGCCGGTCGTGAGTGTGCCGGTGGTGGCCGGTGCGGCGCCGGGCGAAAGGATGCCAGCGACATCCACAGTGCCGCTGACAATGCCATTGCCTCCGAGCGTGCCTCCGGAGAGGACGGTGACGGCGCTGCTGCCGGTTGCGCTGCCGATGGTATTGTTCGCAAAGAGCGTGCCGCCGGAGATCGTGGTGCCGCCGGTGTAGGTGTTCGCGCCATGGAGCTCGAGCGAGCCGATGCCGGTTTTCGAAATGGCGAGCGATCCGGCGCCATCTTCGACGAGACCGAAGAAGCTCGTTGCTCCTGCTGTGTCCACGGTGAGGGTCGCGGAACCGACGGCGGAGGTCGCGTTGCGGATCGTGCCGCCGGGGCCGGAGGTATTGTTAATCGCCCCGACTGTGGCGCTGTGGCCGTTCAGCTCGAGCGAGCCGCTCCGGCCGAAGCTGCTGTCGAAATAGATCGCCGTTCCCGCGCCAAGTGCGCCATCGACATTCACCGAAACTTTGGCGTCCTGGAAAATTCGGATCGTCCCTCCGGCCGTGGAGTCGGCGATGTTGGCATTGAGAGTGGAGGAATCGTAGAGATACATGTCGCTGGAGTTGTCCAGCGCGTGGGCGGCATTGGCGTTGAGCGAGCTCTGCTCGTGGAAACTCTGGCTGCCGCCGCTGATCCCCCCGGCCACATTGAGATCGAGAGTGGATGTAGCGTAAAAGTTTTTGGCACCGCCGCTGATCGCCCCTGCAGCCGTGACTGTGAGCGTGCCGTTTTCGTAGAAATTCTGGTTGCCGCCGGAGATCGCATTGGCTGTGGAGGCCGTGAACTGGGAGGTGGCGTAGAAAGTCTGGCCGCCGCCGGAGATCGCATTGGCTGCGGAGGCCGTGAGCTGGGAAGTGCCGTAGAAACCCTGGCTGCCGCCGGAGATTGCATTGGCTGCGGAGGCTGTGAGGTGGGAGCTGTTGTAGAATTGCTGCGAGGCGGCGTTCAAGGTGTCTGCCATGGAGGCGGTGAAGATGCTGGCTCCATAAAATTGCTGAGTGCCACCCGCGAAAATGCCGGTCGCGGAGGGTGTGAAATTTACTCCATAAAATTGCTGAGTGCCGCCCGTGATCGCGCCGGTGCCGGCGGTAAGAGTGGATGAGTTGTGGAACTGCTGCGTGCCGTCCGTGATGGCATTGGCGATGGATCCGGTCAGTGTCGCCATGTCGTGAAAGACTTCGGTGCCCCCTGAGATGCCGAACGCGGAATTGGCGTCAATCGTGCCGAATGTCGCGACGCCGTCGTTGTAAATGTCCCAGCTGCCATTGGTGATCGCGCCGTCCGTGGCGGTGGAATATGGGGTCTCGATGACAGTCTGCGCCCGGGCATCGCCGATCAAGGCCGGCAGGACCGCGGCGAGGAGGAGGAAAGGCTGACGGCAGACGGCTCGGATGGTGATCATGGACTTGGGGATTTGGGTTCGTGCCGCCCGCCGCAAGTCGCGCTGAAATTCTGTCCCGCGACAGGCCGCACACACTGTCAGAATTTCTCCTTACACGGAATTTGCGTTTAACGACAGGTATTTACGTAGCGCATTGTCGGGCGGGCTTTTCGAGGAAGGGAATCGCGCTATTCTCGGCACTCGAATGACGCCGCAGGACATCGCCGGGTTTCGACTTCGCAGTCAGTGGATTGTTGGAAGCGCGGCCCGCACACCGGCGGAAGTCGTCGCTCATTTTGGAGCGATGCAGGCGCAGGATCATGCCGGCGCATTGTGGGCCATCGGCCTGCGCCTTCCGGATGCGACCGAGACCGATGTCGAGCGGGCGGTCGCGGAACGTGAAATCGTCCGCACATGGCCGATGCGCGGCACGCTGCACTTCGTCGCCGCGGACGACATTCGCTGGATGCTCGAGCTCATGACTCCACGCGTGATCGCCGCGAGCCGCAAGCGCTGGATGGAGCTGGAATTGAGCGACACGATTTTTGCGCAATGCCGCAAGGTCCTCGAAAAACTTTTGCAAGGCGGCGTTGCTCTCACGCGCGACGACCTGCTCGCCGGGCTCGAGAAGAAAGGCATCTCCACCGCCGGCGGCCGGAGCTATCACATTCCGTGGCGGCTCGCGCAGGAGCGCGTGCTTTGCTTTGGTCCGCGCGCGGGAAAACAAAAGACATTCGTGCTACTCGACGAATGGGTGCCGAAGTCGCGCAAGCTTGCCGGCGACGAAGCGCTGGCCGAGCTCGCGTTGCGGTATTTCGCAAGCCACGGACCGGCGACGCAGGCGGATTTCGTGTGGTGGTCGGGATTGAAATCCGCGGACGCGCGCGCGGCGATCGCATTGGTCGCGCCGCAGCTTGCGAGCGAAACCGCGGACGGAAAAACCTACTGGATGCGCGGAGATTCCGCACTGCCCGGGCCTTCGCCAGGTTTTCTGCTTCCCGGCTTCGACGAATATCTGCTCGGTTACACCGACCGCAGCGCGGTGCTCGACGCGAGGCACGCGGTGAAGATCGTGCCGGGCAGCAATGGTATCTTCCTGCCGATGCTGGTGAACGATGGAA
>JBOHXO010000026.1:0-5729 GCA_050737475.1 Chthoniobacterales bacterium | reverse complement strand
GACGAGGGCGATCAAGCCGATGCGGAGGAATTGTGCGTTCATCGTGTGCATACTTTTTGCGCCTTCTTTGCGAATGTCTGCCGCAACTCGACGAACGCGCCGGAAAACTCGATGAGCAGGGCCTGCGGAGTCCGATGGGCCATTGACCGCGGCGCATTTCAACCGCACGATGAACGTGTGCAGTCGCGTCTCGACAAGTGGTTCACCACCTCGTTCTGGAAGTTCAATCTCGCGATCTGGGCGATCTTTGGCGCGTTCGAATTCGTCGTGCGCTACGTCACGCTGCAGGACGCCGGACGCGCGCTCGGGCTCACGCTGCTGCAGGAGCCGATGGCGTTTGGACTCTCCGCATTGCTCTATCTCGTTTACCGGCGGCCGAAGCTGAGCGATCCGTTTCGTTTCCGGACCGCGGCGTGGATGATCGGGTTGAGCATCGCTGCGGCGCTCGTGCAGACGGCGGTTTCGCGCGGATTCGTCGAGCTCACCGGCTGGCACACGCCGACGTGGACCGAGCGCGAGGAGTGGCTGTTCCGCATCATTTTCATCTCGCTCGTTTATCTCACGTGGAGCCTCGTGTTCTTCGGGCTCAAGACGCGGGCCGTCGCGCGCACCGATGCGGAGCGTGCGCAACATGCGCGGGAGGAAGCGCAGCGCATCGAGCTGCAATTGCTGCGCGCGCAGCTCGATCCGCATTTTCTTTTCAACTCGCTCAACGGCATTGCGTCGGAAATTCCGAACCGCCCCGATGCCGCGCTCGAGATGGTGCACGAGCTGTCGGAATACCTGCGCTATTCGCTCGATCACCGGCATCGCATCCTCGCGCCGCTTTCCTCGGAACTCGACGCGGTGGCCGCGTATCTACGCATCGAGCAGGCGAGATTCGGTGAGCGCATGGAGGCGAACGTCGAGGCCGAGGTGGACGCGCGCCGCCGGCTGGTGCCGAGTTTTTTGCTGCAGCCGTTGATCGAGAATGCGGTGAAGCACGGGCTGCAGGCGGAGCATTGCAAATTGAACATCTTTGCGGGCTGCGAGAACGACACGCTCACGATTTCGGTGAACAACCCCGGGCGGTTGCCGGAAAAACTCGAGGTGGTCGAGGGCGTGGGGCTGGAGACGCTGCGCAGGCGGCTCGCGTTTCATTATCCGAATCGCTGGGATTTCGAATTGAGCCAGATGGACGGCGTTGTGACCGCGCAATTGAAATTGAAAGGGGAGCCATGCTCCGCGTGATGCTCGTGGACGACGAGCGGCTGGCGCGGCAGTCGCTGCGGCAATCGCTCGCGCGCATCGAGGGCGTCGAGCTCGTGGCCGAGGCGGAGAATGTCGCGATGGCGCGCGAGGCTTACGCGGAGAAGCGACCGGACGCGGTGTTTCTCGATATTCAAATGCCGCGCGAGGACGGATTCGAATTTTTGCGCGACCTCGACGGCGCGCCGAAGGTGGTGTTCGTCACGGCGTATTCCGAGCATGCGGTGCGGGCGTTCGAG
Organism: Chthoniobacterales bacterium; assembly: GCA_050737475.1. Classification (GTDB taxonomy): domain Bacteria; phylum Verrucomicrobiota; class Verrucomicrobiia; order Chthoniobacterales; family JAATET01; genus JAATET01. Next base: position 4,242 of record JBOHXO010000026.1, on the reverse strand, counting down.
GTCGAGGCGGTGGACTATTTGCTCAAGCCGGTGCGGCCTAAGCGGCTGGCGGACGCGGTGTCGCGGTTGCGCGAGGCCTGCGGGCTCAACGAATTTGGGGAACAGCAATACGCGAAGACCGACCGCATTTGCCTGCGCACGCCGGGCCGCACGGTCGTGGCGACGCTGGACAAGGTTTTGATGCTCGAGGCCGACGGGGATTTCACGCGGTTCTTTGTCGCGGGCGAACCGTCGTTGATGATCTGCCAGAAACTCGGCGCCTACGAGCGCATGCTGCCGGCGCCGCCATTCGTGCGCGTGAGCCGGTCGCTGATGCTCAATGTGGATGCGTTCGCGCGTTCGCAGCGGCTGTCCCGCGACGAGGAGCAGGTGTGGCTCACAGGATTGCCCGAGCCGATCGCGCTGGGCCGGGCGGCGCAGCAGCGGTTGCGCGAGGCTCTGGGAGGATAGTCTCACTCCGTTCGGCGATGCCCGTCCGGGATTGGGAAAAATAAATTTCCACGGCACGGAATAAAGACGTTCGACGTAACTCATAACAAGACACGTCGAACGCTTTGCCCCCTGCGATTGCCTTGTGCGCTTGTGGAGGGACAAAAACCACAAACAAAAACACACAAATGAAAACCACAGCAAAATCAGCACTCGTCGCATCGGCCATCGCCGGACTCCTCAGCGGATCCGCAGCAGTTGCCGCAAACACAGGCACGCAGTCCGCGAGCCAGAACCACATCGCCGGCGTCTCCATGAAAGTCATGGACGACAAGGGCACGCACTCCTGCAAAGGCCAGAATGACTGCAAGGGTCAGGGCGGCTGCAAGGGCTCCGGTGACAGCTGCAAGGGCAAGAACGACTGCAAGGGCAAGGGCGGTTGCGCCACGGACGGCAGCAAGAAATAGTCGCTCACAACACGATTCCAAGCGGAGTCCGGGTCGCCACCGGGCTCCCTTCGGAATCGGGATTCAAATTTCCAATCCATGCCCGCCAATTCCTTCAATGGTCAGACCGACTACGGCATTGGCATCGGCCTGCGCGTTCCGCATTACCGGCACATTCTCAAGGAGAAGCCGACGGTTGATTGGTTCGAGATCATCTCGGAAAATTTCATGGTGGATGGAGGCCGGCCATTGGAAGTGCTCGATCAAATTCTCGAGCAATACCGCGTCGTTCAGCACGGCGTCGCTATGTATTTTGGCAATGCCGACAGGCTCGATCGCGAGCACATGCGCCGCATCAAGCGTCTTGTAAGGCGCACCAACACGCCGTGGTTGTCCGATCATCTTTGCTGGGGCAGCGTGGATGGACGCTTCACGCACGACCTGCTGCCCATGCCCTACACGTTCACGGCGGCGAAACACACCGCGGATAAAATTCGCGGTGCGCGCGATATTCTCGAAGTTCCGATTTGCGTCGAGAACGTCAGCAGCTACGCCGAGTATCACGTCTCGGAAATGACCGAATGGGAATTTCTCACCGAGGTCGTCGAGACCGCCGACTGCGGCATTCTGCTCGACGTGAACAATATCTACGTCTCGTCGCAGAACCACGGCTTCGATCCCTACGACTACGTGAACAATATTCCGCACCATCGCGTCGGGCAGATTCACATCGCGGGACATTCGAAGTTCGAAAAATACACGCTCGATACGCACGACCATCCGGTCCTCGATCCCGTCTGGAAACTTTACGAGCACGCCCTCCGCCTCACGGGAAAAACGGCAACGCTGCTCGAATGGGACGACAGCATTCCGTCCTTCGACGAAGTGCACGACGAAGCGCTCAAGGCCAATCGCTTCCTCGATCGCGTGACCGCAACAGCCGCTTGAAATGAAGACGGTCGCCGAGCTCAAAGCCCTGCAGCGCCGCATGGCGGAAATGCTCTTTCGTCCGCTCGATGCCGACTGGCGCATGCAGAAAAAAACCGGCGGACGCCCGACCGCCGAGCTCGCCGCGGAGATCATTACGCCGAACGACCGTCTCACCTCGTTCGAACGTCTCGAAATTTACAACCGCCAGTATTGGTTCCGCACGCTTGATTGTCTTCACGATGACTATCCCGGTCTGCGCGCTCTTGTCGGCGAACGCCGCTTCACGAAGCTCTGCACCGCGTATCTCGTGAAATATCCCTCCGCCAGTTACACGCTGCGCGATCTCGGCAGCCGCCTCGAACAATTCCTCCGCGAAGAGCCCGCGCGGACCGGCGCGCGACATGCGATGGCGGTGGACATGGCGCGGTTCGAATGGGCGCAGACCGTCGCATTCGACGGACCGTGCGAGCCGGTTGTTTCCGTGGACGATTTGCTCGACACGCTTCCGGACAGGCTTCGAATGGGCGTGCAGCCTTACATCTCGCTGCTCGATCTCGATTTTTCCGTGGATAAATTTCTTCGAGCCGTGCGCAAACGCGAAGGCGACAGTCTGCGCGGCGAAGCCAGCAATGCGATGAGCGACGCGCCGCAAAAAAAGAAAATCGTGCGCCGCGTTCCTCCGCCGAGGCGCGAGAAGGTCCATCTCGTCGTCCACCGCCACGACAACGCGCTCTATTACAAACGCCTCGATGCCTCCGCCTTTTGTCTCCTGGCCTCGTTGCGCAGCGGCCGCACGCTCGAAGCCGCCTGCGCCTCCGCGCTGGAATTGGATCCGGCCGTCGCCTCGAAAATCCAGGGTTGGTTCAGCGACTGGTCGCGACTCGGCTGGTTCTGCCGCCCTCCGAAAAAATCACGCAAATGAACTCCGCCGGAACAAACGCATCGCCCATTCATTTCATCCAGTCCGCCTATGGCTGGCTGATCAAACTCGCCTCATTGCTGCAGTCGCCGCTGCTTCTCGTGGTGCGGCTTTACTGGGGCTGGCAGTTTTTTATTACGGGCAAAGGGAAGCTCGAGCATCTCGACAAGATCACGCAATTTTTCACGTCGCTGGGAATTCCGATGCCGCATTTCAACGCGATCATGGCCGGCACCACGGAGTGTGTCGGCGGGTTGCTGCTGCTGATTGGTCTCGCCTCGCGACTGACGTGCATTCCTCTCACCGTCGTGATGATCGTGGCCTATGTGACAGCCGACCTCGACGCCGTGAAGGCCATCTTCTCGGATCCAGACCAGTTCCTCGGAGCCGATCCGTTCCAATTCTTGTTCGCCGTGCTGCTTGTCCTCGCATTCGGTCCCGGGATGTTTTCGGTGGATGCCCTGCTCAAGCGTCGTTTTGGAAAACCGACGACGGGCGGTGGCAATTAGTCCTCTGACGTTGCCGGGCGTGGAATTGCGATAACCGTCGTAATCCGTTGCCTGCGCATGAAACTCAGGGGGGCCGAACAGTTTATCAAAGAGTTACCGGTAAGATTTTCATTCCGTGCTATGATGGGGATTCGATTTTTTCTTTCAGAGTGAGCGGACTCCCCAACAGCCTTATTTCGTGTGCGCGCCTGATTGCGGTCTGCGTGGCATTGCTCGCGGCACCGACGGCCTCGGCGCGGCTGCTGATGTGGTATCCCTTCAACGAGGGTTCCGGCACCGCGGTGCATGACGCGTCGGTGAACGGCAACAATCTTGCGCCGGAGGGGATTGGAATTTCCTGGAATGTGAAATCCGGTGCGCCCTTCGGAGGGAGCATTTATTTCAACGGAAACGCCATGGCGGTCGCGTCGAAAACCGAGTCCGAGGTCGAGGCGCACACGATTGATTTTTTGAAATCGGTGGATTCGAACAAGTGCACGATTTCGCTTTGGGTGAATCCCGACATCGAATCGCAGAACGGTCCGCCGTTCGGATTCTCGCGCGGCGATTTGACGCGCGTGCTGCAGGCGCATGTGTTGCAATTCGGAAATTGCTGGTTCGACGTCGCCGCACCGGACTCGGGATCGGATCACTATCGCGCGGGACTGGCCACCACGCTGGCCACCAACACGTGGACGCACTTCGCATTCGTTTACGACGGCTCGCTCGGGAGCGATACGCTCAAGGTCTATCGCAACGGCGTGCAGATCGCGTCGTCGTCGGACGGTGTCGGCAGCACGGTTGACTGGTCGCAGATCGCGCTGGCTGCATTGGGAGGATCGCAGCGCTACACCGACCACTGGAAGGGCGCGATGGACGACTTCGCGATGTGGGACGAGGCGCTTACGCCCACGCAAATCGCATCATTGGTTTCCTCCGGTGTCGCGTCGGTCGCCGCACCGGTGATCAATTCGTTCAAGGCCACGCCCGGAAACATCGGCACCGCGGGAACGACCACGCTGAGCTGGTC
>JBOHXO010000025.1:0-1771 GCA_050737475.1 Chthoniobacterales bacterium | reverse complement strand
GATGACGAGCGCGCCGCCATCGCGGACGTATTTCTCGAGGTGCCTGGCGGCGGAGGGATCGAGCTTGGGGACGTTGGCGAGGAAGATGATTTCCTCGCGCGAGAGGTCGGCGGTCTGCAGCCATTGCGGCGCGACGGTGTCTATCTTGAGGTAGTAATCGGCGCGGCGCGAGGGGGAGATGGGAGCGAGTGCGTTGGCGAGGAAGAAGGCATCGCGGCCTTCCTTCGCGCGGGAATTTGCGCGGCCCTCGACGATGGCGACGTCCATGTGATCAATCACGTGCACGGCGGCGGCGCGTTCGTTGTCCAGCGGCATGCGATCGGCCGGAATGGCTGCGCGGAGCGTGTAGTAGCCCGGCTTCGCGAAGCGCGCATTCAAACGCACCGCGCTCGACTTTCCGGGGTTGATGTGATCAATCACGGTTTCGTCCACGGGCGGACCGTCGTCCACGGAAAGCGTGACGCGAATGCTGTTCACGGGTGCGGTGCCGAAGTTGCCGACCTCGACGAGGAACCCGCAGAGCTGACCTGCGGCGGGCACGCCGGTGTCGGGCTTGAGCGCGGTGATGGCGAGGTTGTCTTCACCGGACTTCACGCCGGGGTCCACGATATTGAGATGCACGTCGGGCGCGGCGGCGAGCAACGCCTTGATCTGGTCCATCTGCTCCCACGCGGAGGCCTGGTTGTCGGAATAAACGTAGATGTCCTTGCGCGCGCCGGCGAAAGGCTTCAACGCATCGAGCGCGAGCTGGATGGCGGCGCCCATGTTGCTGGTCTGGTTGGTGACCTCGGCGACATCGAGCGTGCGGTGCACGAGGGCGACATTCGATGTCGGGCGCGGGACCACCTGGTTCACGCGGCTGCCGACGAGAAAGAGCGCGACCTGCGAGCCCGTGCCCATCGCACCGAGCGTCTTGCCGGCAGCTTCCTTCGCCTGTTCGAAACGTGTCTGGAAGCCGTTGCTCTGGCCCATGCTCGCGCTTTGGTCAAGCAGCAGCACGGCGATGCCGGGGCCGGAGCCCGTGGATTCCTGAGCGCCTCCGGGATTCAACACCCACCGCGCAAAAGCGAGCGCGAGCAGGATGATGAGCAGGCAGCGCAGGAGCAGCAGGATGAGGTCCTCGATCTGCAGACGGCGCTGATTTTTTTTCAGGCTATCAATGAGGAATTTCATCGCCGCCCAATGGACGACCTTCACCCGCGTCCTGTTGAGCAGATGGATCGCGATGGGCACCGCGACCGCGGCCGCACCGGCGAGGACTGCGGGGGCGAGAAATGCCATGCTAGCGCGCCAGGTGATTCTGGCGGAACGCCAGATACTCGCTGAGGGTTTCGTGGAGCGGCGAGCCGGTGTTGCAGAGCACGTAATGGCACGCTGCGCGATCGCACATCCGGCGCATGCGCTTGCAGAACGCGTCGAAATTTTCGAGGTAGCTCTTGCGGATGGAGGCCGGCACGGTCTCGAGTTCCGGCCCGCTCTCGAGTCCGATGAATTTCACGGTGCCCTTGAACGGAAACTCGATTTCGTAGGGATCGAGCACGTGAAAGACGATGACCTCGGTGCCCTGGAAACGAATGCGCTCGATGCTCTGCTGCATCGCCTCCTCGTCGTCGAAAAGATCGCTGATGAGAATGACGATGCTGCGCCGCTTGATGGTGGCGGCGAGGTCGTGCAGCACCTTCGCGGTGTGCGTGCCCTCCTTCGACTTGAACTCCGCGAGCCGGTGCATGATCTCGTGGATCTTGCCCTTGTTGTCCGTGCGCTCCACGCG
>JBOHXO010000024.1:0-2572 GCA_050737475.1 Chthoniobacterales bacterium | reverse complement strand
ATGATCCTGCCGCCGTTCGTCGGCGCGATCGGCATCAAGCAAATCCTCGGGCAGGAAGGCGCGCTCAACGCCTTGCTCGAATGGCTCCACGTCCTCGACCCGAATCACCCGATTGACTGGCTCGGCGCCTCGCGCCTCGGCGGCGTGGTGGTAATGAACGCGCTGCACCTCTACCCGATTCTTTATCTCAACGTCGTCGCCGCACTCGCGAACGTGGACCCCGCAATGGAGGAAGCCGCGGAAAATCTCGGCTGCACCGGCTTCCGCAAGTTCCGCAAGATCACGCTCCCGCTCATCATGCCAGGCCTCTTCGCGGGCGGCACCATTGTGTTCATCTGGGCGTTCACGGAGCTCGGCGTGCCGCTCATGTTCGACTTCCAGCGCGTGACGTCGGTGCAGATTTTCGGCGGCATCAAGGACATCGGCGGCAATCCGTTTCCCTTCGCACTCGTCGCCGTGATGCTCGTCTCGACCGTGCTGCTCTACGCGATCAGCAAGCTCACGTTCGGCCGCGCGAGCCACGCCATGATGGCCAAGGCCACCAGCCAGGGCGGCCCGCGCGCAATCTCCGGCATCGGCGCATGGCTCTGCACCGCGGCGTTTGCGTTCGTCACGTTCGTGGCCGTGCTGCCGCATCTCGGCGTCGTGGTCTTCGCGTTTTCGAAGGATTGGTATGGCACGATTCTTCCGAACCAATGGACGCTCGATCATTTCAAGGTCGCGCTCGGCCACGACCTCACGCTGCCGTCGATCCAGAACAGCCTCAAATACGCATCCCTCGCCACGCTCGTGGACATCGTCCTCGGCATCGCCATCGCCTACGTCGTCGTGCGCACGAAGATCGTCGGCCGCCAGATCCTCGACGCCATGGCCATGCTCCCGCTCGCCGTGCCCGGCCTCGTGCTCGCCTTCGGTTATCTCGCCATGACGCAGCCCGGCAAAATTTTCTCGTTCATGAATCCCACGCTGGATCCGATCTACATCCTCGTGATCGCCTACAGCGTGCGCCGCCTGCCCTACGTCGTGCGGAGCGCCGCGGCGGGATTCCAGCAAACCAGCGTCACCCTCGAGGAAGCCGCGCAAAATCTCGGCTGCCCGCCCTTCCGCGCGATCCGCAAGATCACGATCCCGCTCATCGCGGCGAACCTCATGGCCGGCGGCCTGCTCGCGTTTTCATTCGCGATGCTCGAGGTCAGCGACTCGCTCATCCTCGCGCAAAAGCAGCAGGACTTCCCGATCACGAAGGCGATCTACGAGCTGTATCAACTCCTTGGCGACGGCCGCTACATCGCCGCCGCGCTCGGCGTGTGGGCGATGTGTTTCCTCGGCGTCACCATCCTCGGCGCCAGCCTCATCCTCGGCAAAAAACTCGGCGCGATCTTCCGCGTGTAGACAATACTATTTGAAATCAATTCCCCGGGGGTGGCTACTGCGCAAACAACCCGCACCGCCGCCAAACCAATGCTTGCTCCACGGCGCGCAATGCGGCATGCCATGCGGGTTCCCATGAAAATTTCCCGACTCGCAGCAGCAGCCATTCTCACCGTCGCAGCCCTCGCCGGCTGCAGCAAAGAAAAGCCCGGTGTCAAAATCGGCCTCAATACCGAGCTCACCGGGGAAATGCCAGCCGTCGGCGCTTCGTCGAAGAATGCCGCCTCCCTCTTCGTCGGACAGCTCAATGACGCGGGCGGCGTGAAGGTCGGCGACAAAATGATCCCGATCAATCTCGTGGTCGGTGACAACGGCGCCAAGGCCGACCAGGCCGCCGCCGTCGCGCAACGCCTCATCACGCAGGACAACGTGCTCGCAATGATCGGCCCCGACGCCAGCTCCTGCGCCATTCCCGCCGCGGACATCGCCGAGGCCGCGAAGTGCCCAATGATCTCGCCGTGGTCCACGAACCCCAAGACCACGCTCGACCCGAACACCGGCAAGCCGAAGAACTACGTCTTCCGCGCCTGCTTCATTGACACCTTCCAGGCCAAGGTGCTCGCGAAGTTCGTGCTCAACAACCTCAAGGCCAAAACCGCCGCGGTGCTCTACGACAGCACTTCCGAGGCGCCCACGGGCCAGGCCACGCTCTTCAAGGAAACCTTCGAGGGCAATGGCGGCAAGGTGGTCGGCTTCGAAACCTACTCGACCGGCGACAAGGATTTCTCCGCGCAACTCACGAAGATCAAGGCCGCGAATCCCGAGGTGATTTTCCTGCCGGCATATTACAACGACGTGCCGCTCATCGCACAGCAGGCCCGCCGCCTCGGCATCACTGCGCAGTTCGTCGGCAGCGACGCATGGAGCTCGCCCGAACTCATCAAGCTCGGCGGCCCCGACATCGAAGGCTCGTATTTCTGCAACCACTACTCGACCCAGATCGCCACGCCCGTCGCGAAGAAATTCATGACCGACTACCAGGCCAAATACGGCATGGCTCCGGACGACGTGGCCGCACTCACCTACGATGCATTCGGCCTGCTCGTCCAGGCGGTGAAGGACGCCGGCTCGCTCGACCGCCAGGCCGTGCGCGACGCGCTCGCAAAAATTCCGAAATACGAAGGCATCACCGGCACGATGC
>JBOHXO010000023.1:0-2644 GCA_050737475.1 Chthoniobacterales bacterium | reverse complement strand
GTGTAAAGCTTGCCCCAGGAATCGTAATAACCGCTGGAATAACTGCCGGAGCCGTCATCCTCGGCGCCGTTCTTTTGCTTCTTGGCACGCGGCACTTCCAGGAAAACAACCTCGCGCGGGTTCAAATCATCCACATTGATGCCGGCGAGGGTTTTCATGAGTTTGGCGTCATTGACGTCCGAGCCGCCGCTTGCGGGAAGTTTGCCATACTCCGACATGTAGCCGGTGATCGCGGTGGCGATCTGCGTCGCGTCATTTTTGGCATGTGCACGCCGGGCCTGCTCGAACGCGGCATCGGCAGCGGGGAAGAGAAGCGTAATCAGGACTGCGATGATGGCGATGACCACCAGCAATTCGATGAGAGTGAAGGCACGGCGGCGGAAGACAGGGGGGGCGATCATTGCGTCGGAATCAGGTGCGTAAATCTCGCCTCCTTCTGCGTGCAGGCAAGCATTTTCTTGTGTTCGCGCCAAACGAGCGACAGTCTGCGGCGTGGCAGGAGACCCAAGGAAAAACACGAAACCGAAGCCACACGGCACGCCAAATCCGCAGAAATCACTACGGGATCGCATCCTGGAAATCGTCGCCAGCCAGCCGCTGGGGAAAGTCGAAATCTCCCGGCGATTGAACCTGCAGCCCTCGGCCCGCCGCCGACTGCGCGACCTGCTGCGCGACATGGAAACCGCCGGCCAGATCGCCCGCGTGAAGAAGGATTGCTATGTCGTGCCGAAGGACGCGGACCTTTTCACGGGCACCATCCAATTCCACGGCAGCGGCGCGGCCCACATCCTGAACGAGCAGGTGGGAGGCACCGATCTCTACGTGAGCGCCGACAACAGCTGGACCGCCATGCACGGCGACCGCGTCGTGGCGCGCATCATCACCGACCGCCCCTCGCCCGAAAGCTGGCGCAAGCCGCCTGCTCCGGGAGGCGTGCAAAAACGCGAGGGCCGCGTGATCCGCATCCTCCAGCGCGCGAATGAAACCATCGTCGGCACGCTCCAGAAATCGAAAAACTTTTTCTTCGTCTCCGCGGACGACCCGCGCTTCCCGCACAACCTCTACGTCCCGCAGCCGCCGGCCGAAATGCGCGCGCAGATCGGCGACAAGGTGGTCGCAAAACTCGACGACTGGCCGTCGCGCCATGTGAATCCCGAGGGCCACGTGATCGAGGTGCTCGGCCGCGCCGGCGCGCCCGGGGTGGACATCCTCTCGATCATCCGCAAATACCGCCTGCCGGAAAAATTTCCCGACGATGTCGTGCGCGAGGCGCAGCAGATCGAGCCGGTCGTGTCGGAGAAGGAGGCCGCGCGCCGCGAGGATTTGCGCTCGCACTTCATCCTCACGATTGACCCCGACGACGCGAAGGACTTCGACGACGCCGTCGAGGTGCAGCGCACGAGGGACGGCTGGAGCGTGGCGGTGCACATCGCCGATGTGTCGCATTACGTGCGGCCGAAGACCCTGCTCGACCGCGAGGCCATCTCGCGCGGCAACAGCGTTTATCTAGCCGACCGCGTGATCCCGATGCTCCCCGAGGCGCTCAGCAACGGCATCTGCAGCCTGAAGCCCGGCGTGGACCGGCTTGTCTTCTCGTGCTTTTGCGAAGTGTCGAAGCAGGGCAAGGTCCACCACGTGCGCTTTGCGAAGAGCGTGATCCGCAGCGCCGCGCGACTGACTTACAAGGAGGCGTTCGCGATCCTGCAAAAACCGCCGAAGGGCGAACTCGAGAATCGCGTGCACACGGCGTGGGAGCTTTCCTCGCTGCTGCGCAAAAAGCGTTTCGCGCAGGGCTCGCTCGAGCTCGATTTTCCCGAGGTGAAAGTATGGCTCGACCCGCAGGGCCGCCCCGTGCGGCTCGAACGCGTGGAGAACGACATTTCGCACCAGCTCATCGAGGAGCTCATGCTGCTCGCCAACGAATGCGTCGCACGCGAGTTGAAGCTCGCGAAACAGCCGACCGTCTACCGCATCCACGAAAATCCCGATCCCGACAAACTCGCCGAATACCGCGCCGTCGCGCAGTCATACGGGCTCAGGGCCGGCGACCTCACGCAGCGCGAAAATGTCGTGCGGCTGCTCGCCTCGACGAAAGGCCAGCCGTTTGAAAACGCGTTGAAAATCGGCCTGCTCAAAAGCCTCAAGCGCGCAACGTATTCGCCCAGCCCGCTCGGCCACTACGGCCTCGCGAAGCCCGACTACACGCACTTCACGAGCCCGATCCGTCGCTACGCGGACCTCGTCGTCCACCGCTCGCTCGAGCGCCACATCGGCCTTACGAAAACCGGCCCGGCGTCGAACGAACTCGCATCAATGTCCGAGCACATTTCCGGCACCGAGCGCGTCGCGCAGGACGCCGAGCGCGAATCCACGCGGCTCAAGAAACTGGAATTTTTCCAGATGCAGATCGCCGGTCGGAAGGGCGAGGTCTTTCCGGCGCGCATCATTGACGTGCGCAATTTCGGCTTGTTCGTCGAGCTGCCGGAATTCCTGCTCAGCGGACTCATCCACGTCTCCGCGCTCACGGACGATTTTTATGTGCACGATGCGGCGGGCGGGCGCTTCATCGGCCGCAAGTCCAAACGCATTTTCCAGGCCGGGCAGAACATCGAGGTGATCGTGGCCCGTGTGGACATGTTCAAGC
>JBOHXO010000022.1:0-2060 GCA_050737475.1 Chthoniobacterales bacterium | reverse complement strand
TCACCTCGGCGCGGCACTTGGAATCGGCCTTCACGCGCAGCAGCACGAGTTCGCGATCCACGTACTCCTCGTCCTTGAACTCCTGCACGTCGATCACCTCGACGAGCTTGTCGAGCTGCTTGGTGACCTGCGCGAGCACCTTGTCGTCGCCGCGGACGATGATCGTCATGCGCGAAGTGGTGGGATCGAGGGTCGGGCCGACGTTGAGGCTGTCAATGTTGAATCCGCGCCCGCTGAACATGCCGGCGACGCGTGTGAGGACGCCGAATTTGTTTTCAACGAGGACCGAGAGAGTGTGACGCATGGCAGGTAAAGGAACCGTCGAGAGTGCGGGCAAAGTTTCCCTTCGTCAAACGGTTTCTCCGCGCTAGTTTGGGCCGTTTATGCGACTCGACCTGCCCGCACAGCCGTTCAAAGGCTACATCTTCGACTGCGACGGAACGATTGCCGACACGATGCCGCTGCACTTCCGGGCGTGGACGCGTGCGATGAAGGAATTCGGCGGCACGTTCCCCGAGGATCTCTTTTATTCGTGGGGCGGCATTCCGACCTTCAAGATCGTCGAGCAGCTCAATGCGAAATACGGCACTCACATGGATGCCGAGGTCGTGCCGCGCGTGAAGGAGCAGTATTTCGTCGAGCTGATTCCCGAGGTGCTGCCGATCGGACCGGTGGTCGCGCTCGTGAAGCAATTTCACGGCACCGCGCCGATGGCCGTGGCGAGCGGCGGGCATCGCGAGATCGTTATCAAGACGCTCGACGCGCTGGGACTGACGCAGTTTTTCGACGCAATCGTCGGCGCGGAGGACGTCCAGCATGGGAAGCCGGCGCCCGATCCGTTTCTCGAGGCGGCGAGGCGGCTCAATGTGGAGCCCACGGCGTGCCTTGTGTTCGAGGACAGCCCGACCGGCATCGAGGCGGCGAAGGCAGCCGGCATGCAATACGTGCTCATCCCCTCGCCCGCCATGGCCTCGTTGGAGGCCGCAAAAGCGAAGGCGTAAAAGTATTCGCCCCGGAAGCCGCGGGTTTGTTATATCGCCCGCATGCAATCAATGGCCGTAATTGTCCGGGGGGATGGCATTTCCCGCACGGACTCCAGCCCGCCGCCCCGAAGTTCCTGAGCCGCAATGTCGAAGACTGTCCCCCGCAGCCTCGAGTTTTGTGTCGTCTCCGCCGGCGGTGTCGCCACCACCCAGCTCTTGAAGCATTTCCGCGAGCGTCACATCGTCAATTGCCACAAGGACGGCGACAATCTCAAACACCTGCCCGTGCCCGCGGTAAGCTTCAATCCCGCGTTCCGCTACATCTATATTTTCGGCGATCCGGTGCCCTCGGTCATCTCGCTCTTCCGGCGCGGTTTTCACGTCCTCCAGGCGCGAAAATTGCATCGCGGCGATTCCGGTCCGCAGCCGGAATTGCGCATGACGATCAAGGAATTCGCAGCGGGCGGGCGCGATCTTTTCGGCTTCGAACGCCACTTCGACAATTATTACGAACGCCACCTCATCCACCCGACGCTTTTCGTGCGCTACGATGCGCTGTGGGAAAATCTGGATGCGATCCGGGATTTTCTGGGCTGCGCCGCGGATGAATTTGCCGGCTTCGCGCCGCGCTGCCAAAGGTCCGAGGAACGCGTCCCCAGCCCCCACGTCCAGAGGCAACTGCGCGCGATCTACCAGCCGTTCAACGATCGACTCGCCGCACTGCCCGATGCCTTTGTACGAGGCGAAGGCCTTTCGCGTAGGCGCGGCCACCTGCTTTTTTCAGCGAACCTCCGGCTGGCGGCGTTGAACGCGCTCAAGTCGAGGCTGCGGCCAGCCGGGGCTCTTTACGGTGAGTGATAAATGGAATACACGCGGGGCAAGGTCGCTTAACGTTTCCCCCTATATGAAAATTCTCCCCGCCATCCTTCTCGCCGCCGCGCTCACCGGCATGTCCCTCTCCGGCCTGCGGGCCGCCGATCAGCCAATGGAACTTGTGGCCGTGCTCGCGCCCACAGCAGCCAGCACCGCGCACGGCATCGTCACGTTCACCGGGGAACCCGGCGGAAAGGTCAAGGT
>JBOHXO010000021.1:0-15677 GCA_050737475.1 Chthoniobacterales bacterium | reverse complement strand
GCGGCGGTGGCGGCGAAAAAAACGCGGAATAGCGAGGGCGAGGTGAAGACGTCGTCGCCTCCCGAAAAAACAGCCACCGGCACGTGGAGTTTTCCGGCGGCGGCGGCGGCGTTTTCGATGAGGTCGCCCATGTTCGCGAGAAAGTTGAGCGTGAGCGGACCGAGCCGGTGCGGCGCCGTGGCGAGATAATGCTGTCGCTCCTCGACGCGGGTGAGTTTTGGCATGGCTCTGCTCCCGTGGATGAACCACCCCGGCCTCAATCGCAGATTTGGAAGCACCCGTGCGACCTGATGCAGCAGAGCTTTCAGCCATGGGGGATTTTTTTGTGCCAGCGCGACCACCGGCGACAGGAGGATCAATCCGCTCGCTCGATTTTTCCAGTGATCGCGCACCGCCGCCTGCAACGCCAGCAGCGCGCCCATGCTTTCGCCGCATAGAAAAACCGGTATGTTCGGAGCGCATTCGATGCTCTCGAAGGCACGCAAATCATCGAGCACGCCATCGAGGTCGAGCCATGCCCCGCGCCGTGCCACAATTGGGTCGAGTCCCTGTCCGCGAAGATTCCAGGCAGCGAGTGCGATGCCGCTTTCGCAAAGTTTTTCGCCCAGCGGCGCAAAATCCGCCGCGCGGCAACCGAGGCCGTGCATTGCGATCACGATCGCCTGTGGCGGCGACGCGGGATTCCACTTTTGATAACCGAACTGCGCGCCATCGGGTGCGGTCCAGGTGGCTTCGGTCATGGGTTTTCTGTTGCATGGAATGGAGGCTTCTGGAAAGCCTTTGCGCATGCGCACCACCGTTCTTTTCGCTGCCGTTGTGTTGTTTGTCACCATGTTGTCCGCACGGGCTGGCCGACTGGACATTGCAATCGTTCAATTTTCCGACGAGCGCGACCAGGCATCCATCGAGGCATCATTGGGCAAGGTGGACCTGATGAAGGTGGTGAATTCCGATCGCATGGAAACCGGCGTATCCGGGCTGCGTGGCGGTGACGTGCTTTTCGTGCAGAGCGTTCCTGCAACGAGCGGGATGAGTTTTTCGAATTCGACGCGGTTGGGAATCCAGCGCGCGGATGTGGAGGGGGCGTTGAGCGGATCGAACGTCTCGGTGCGCGTCACGATTTTCCAGGGCGTGAAGGTGGGCCTGCGAAAATTCCGCTCGACCGAGTATACGGGCGCCGGTTCCGTGGCTGGCGGCGGTGCGCGGTTGATTTCCTACAGCCAGAGCACGAACAAGAGCCAGACGATGGTCAAAGATCGTTCGACGACCATTACTTACAAGCTGACGACGATCATGATCGCGCAGTATCAGCCGTGAGAACAGCTTGTGAATAAGTCGTGAATTTCTGGGCGCGGCTGGGCGAATTTACGCCTCCGCGACGTGTTATGGGCATCCCGGCGCAGCTGTATGGAAGCCGTTCACAAGGCTCCATGGGCGTGGAACACGCATGGAATCACAGAGGAACACGAATGCCGGTTGTTATTCACGGTATTAAGAAGAAGAAGAAATAGGTCCTCCCCAAAAGATTCATACATAACGTTGTGAACAACTACCCGATTGGGTGGTTTTCAGTAGCGGAGGACCCGTTCGAGAAACCTTTGCGCTTCGGGATGAGCGGGTTGCGCAAAGAACTCAGCAGGAGGACGAACTTCGATCAGCTTTCCCCCGGCAACGAACGCAACAAGGTCCGCCGTGTGCCGGGCGAAGCCCATCGCGTGGGTCACCAGAATTTGCGGACAACCGTCGCCGCGGAGTTCCGCGAGGAAGTCGAGAACCTCAGCAGTCATTTCGGGATCGAGCGCGGACGTGGGCTCGTCGAGGAACAACGCGCGCGGCTGGATGGCGAGCGCGCGGGCAATGGCGACGCGCTGGCATTGGCCGCCGGAAAGCGCAGTGGGGCGTTTGTGCGCGTGTTCGGCGAGGCGGAAGCGCTCCAGCATGGAGAGGGCTTGCGTCGTGGCGGCGGGGCGGGAGAGTCCGTGGACCTCCGTGAGAGGGAGGCAGATGTTGTCGAGGGCGGAGAGATGAGGGAACAGGTTGAAGGCCTGGAAGACGATGCCGAGCTTTGCGCGGTAGGCGAGGAGCGACGATTCGTCGGTGGGCACAGCGGCGCCATCGAACAGAATTTTTCCGGCGTCGGGGGCAATGAGACCGGCGAGCAGTCGCAGCAGTGTGGATTTTCCGCCGCCGGACGGGCCGACGAGCACGAGCGTGTGCGAAAACTCGAGCGTGGCGGAGAGATTCTCCACGATGGTCTGAGCGCCGAAGCGTTTTGTGACGCCCTGCAGCTCAAGTTTCATAATGGAAGCGGCGTTCCAGGACGCGCGACAGTGCGATGATCGGCAATGTGAGCAGCAGGTAGCCAAGGCCCAGCGGCAGATAGCTCTCGAATGTGCTGTAGGTCGCGGAATTCACGTCGCCGGCGACCTTGGTGAATTCCGGAAGACCGATGATGGAGAGCAGTGACGAATCCTTGATGAGCGAGGCGAATTGTCCGGCGAGCGGCGGCAGGATTTGGCGGAACGCCTGCGGGAAGATGACAAAGCGGTAGGTCTGCGCTCGTGTGAGGCCGATGGCGCGTGCGGATTCGAGTTGCGAGGCGCCAATGCCCTCGATGCCGGCGCGGAACATTTCCGCGAGATACGCGGCGGAGAATCCGGAGAGGATGAGGATGCCGGCGAGTGT
Organism: Chthoniobacterales bacterium; assembly: GCA_050737475.1. GTDB lineage: Bacteria > Verrucomicrobiota > Verrucomicrobiia > Chthoniobacterales > JAATET01 > JAATET01. The sequence continues at coordinate 12,992 of JBOHXO010000021.1, read as the reverse complement.
TCTTTCGTCGAAGCCGATTTTCGCGGCGACCACATACCAGAAGAACAAAATCTGCACGAGCAGCGGCGAACCGCGGATGATCTCGATGTAGAGCATCGCGAGCGAGCGCAGCGGCAGGAATGTCGAGCGGCGTGCGAAAGCGAGCAGCAGCCCGAACACGGAACTCAACGCGAGCGCGGCAATCGAGATGCCGATCGTGAGCAACCAGCCGTTCCAAAAGGCGAGGTGGTAATTCCAGACGGCGCGCCAGTTCGAGATGGAGCCGGCGAGCAGCAGCCAGCAGGCGGCGGCGAGGATCGCGGCGAGGATCGCGACGGTTGCGATGCGCGCCCAGCGCGGAGCGGGCGCGTTTGGCCGGTCGAAGAAGAGCGAGGCGTTCACGCGACGCGTCGAGAAAACGGCGCGCCCGCGGCGGGAACAAGGACTTTCTTACGGCCGCGTGGCGAGAATTTCGAAAAACTGCGTCGGCACGGCATCCTGCGCGCGGCGGAATTTCGTGGTGACTCCGTTGAACGTGGGCGTCGGGTTGAGGAAGTCGTTGTCCGCGGTCATGAGCAAATGAAATTCGCGTTTCGATTTTGGTGGAAGGAGGGCGATGCCCTCCCATTTGGCGGCGAGGTCGCCGACCGGGATGTGAAGCTGGCTCACGAGATCGGGCAGATTGAAAAGCTGCGTCTTGCTCGCAAACTTCACGTCGGCATCTCGGGAGAGTGGCTTAAATGCTGGCTTCGCAGGCGATTGATCGTAGGGCTGGCCGCGGACTTTGAGCAGATTGGTCGCGCTGCGTGTGTCCACGAGCCAGACGGATTTGTAGCGCGCAAGCGAGTGATCGAGAGGACCGTCGCGTCCGAGTCCGTCGCGCTCGAGCACGAGGAAGGTGTGCGCATTGACGACGGCGAGATCATTGACGGAGAGATCCTTGAGTTTCGCTTCAACCGGGCCGAAGGCGTAGCCGTATTCCGCAACAGGCTCCCCGGTGCGCAGGTCGAGAACAAGGATGCGACTTGTGCCGGCGCGGCGACCGCCATCCTGCGTGAGTGCGCTTTGGAAGATGAGCACGGCGCGTTTTCCGTCGGGAAGAATTCCCAGGGCCTCGGCGCCCTGGTTTTCCTCGCGGCCCGAGAGAAGCCGCGACTTGGTGAGATATTGCGAAGTGCCGGATGGAGAGAGCGGCTGATACCAGGCGGGCATTGGAATTTCGCGCAGCAGCTTTCCGGAGCGGTCAAACTGCAGGAGCGCAGGTCTGTATTCGTCGCTTACGTAGAGCGTGCCGTCGGGCGCGACGGCGATGGCTTCCGTGTCGAGGCAACGCCGGCCTCCGCGGGTGGGCATTTGCGCGTTGTCGGCAAGCAGGCCGGTGAACGTGCGACCGTTTTTATCGCGAAAAAGAATGGTCTCCTCGATGTGCCAGACGAGGCGCGCGGGGTCCTTTGGATCGCGGGTGATTTTGATGCGGTGGCAGCGCGGGCGGAAATCAATGGTGCCGTCGCCGGCGCCGCGGTCCGGCATCATGTAGACGCAGTCCGTCTTCGCGTCGTATGCGACAGCCGAGCCGAGGCCGCCAATCGTGTCGCCGAGCGAGTCCTTCGCGCTTGCGGGGATTTCGCCGTAGGCCTGCAGGGTGACCTCGGCGCGAAGCGTGCCGCAGAGCACCGCGACGAGCCAGAGATAGCGCGGATTCACGGGATGATTTTCAATCGCAGTGAATCCGCGTCAATCAGCGGATTGTTACGAGTGGATCGGGTGTCCTTCGGCAGCGAGGGCGGCGTCGTGGACTGACTCGCTCAACGTCGGGTGGGCGTGGATCGTCGCGTGAATTTCGTCGAGCGTGAGTTCGCTGCTCATCGCCAGGCCGAGCTCGGAGAGGATTTCCGTGGCGTCGGCGCCGATGATATGCGCGCCGAGAATTTCGCCATGCTTTTTGCCGGTGATGAGTTTGACGAAGCCGTCGGTCTCGCCGATGGCGCGGGCCTTGCCACTGCCCATGAACGCGAACTTGCCGACATTGTATTCGAGGCCCTTTTCCTTCGCGGCGCGCTCGGTGAGGCCCATGCTCGCGACCTGCGGATGGCAGTAGGTGCAGCCGGGGAAGAGCGTGACTTTCTTCGGCTTGTGGCCGGAGACGAACATGCCCTCGACGGCCTGCGTGGCCTCGTAGCTGGCGACGTGCGCAAGCCATGGCGGCCCGATGATGTCGCCGGCTGCGTAGACGCCCTTGACGGTCGTTTCGTAATTGTCGTTTGTCTGGATCCACCCGCGATCGGTGAGGCCGATTTTGAGCGCACCTCCGGGCACAACGGGCGCGACGCCGATGGCGACGAGGCAGACGTCGGCTTCGATTGTTTTCTCCGCGCCTTTCGTGTCGGCGACGGTGATCTTCACACCCTTGTCGGTGGCTTCGGTCTTCGTCGTCTTGTGATTTGTCAGAATCGTGAGGCCCTGCTTCGTGAGGGATTTTTCAAGAGCGACGGAAACCTCGGTGTCCTCGACGGGCAGGGCATTCGGCAGCATTTCGACGACGGTGACCTTCGTGCCGAAGGAATTCCAGATGTAGGCGAATTCGATGCCAATCGCGCCGGCGCCGATGATGACGACGGACTTCGGCTGCTCGGCAAGGAGCACGGCTTCCTTCGAGCCGATCACGGTTTTGCCGTTGAACGGCAGGCCCGGCATCGGGCGCGAGACGCAGCCGGTGGCGATGAGGATTTTTGCAGCGGTGTGCGACTCTTCCTTGCCGTCCGCGAGTTTCACTTTCACCTCGCCGGCTTTTTCGAGCGAGGCTGTGCCGCGGATGAAATCAATTTTGTTTTTCTTGAAGAGGTAGTCGAGGCCCGCGGAGCCTTTTTCCGAGACGACGCGCGAGCGCTTGATGATGGCGGCCCAATCGTATTCCAGGCCGGAGACCTTGAAACCGAATTCCGCGGCGCGATGCTTGATGTCGTGGAAGAGCTCGGCGTTTTTAAGGAGCGCCTTGGTCGGGATGCAGCCGTAGTTGTTGCATGTGCCGCCCCCGCGTTCGAAGTCCACGACGGCGACTTTTTTACCGAGCTGCGCGGCACGGATGGCTCCGACATATCCAGCCGGTCCGGCGCCGATGACGATGAGATCGTAGTTGGCCATGAGAAGCAGAAAGGATTAACGGGATTGTCCCCTTTGACAAGGGAGAGGTGCGTCAGCCCGCCTCGAGCAGGCGGTAGCCCACGCCGGCCTCGGTGCGGATGCTTGTTTCGGCAAGTCCGGCCTCGGCCAGCTTGCGGCGAATGTGGCTGATGAACACGCGCAGGTATTCCGCCTGGCCGGAGTGATTCGGGCCCCAGACGGCGTCGAGAAGCTGTTTGTGGGTGACGACCTTTCCGGTGTGCCGTGCGAGGACGCGCAGGAGATTGTATTCGGTGGCGGTCAGATCCACTTCACGTTTTTTGACCTGCACGACGCGGGCCGTGAAATCAATCCGCAGCGCGCCGCTTTCGAAAACGGGTTCGTCCGGAGGTTGCGCGCGGCGCAGCAGCACGCGAAGCCGCGCGAGCAGTTCCGTGGTATCGAACGGTTTCGTCACGTAATCGTCGGCGCCGAGATCGAGCGCGCGGACCTTGTCGTCGGCGCTGTCCTGCACGGAAAGGACGAGCACCGGCGTCGCGCTCCATTCACGAATCCGGCGCAGGACTTCCATGCCGTCCATGCCGGGCAGGCCAAGGTCGAGGATGATGGCTTCCGGCTGGCGGGAGGCGGCCTCGACGAGGCCTTCCTGTCCGCTCGAGGCCTCGAAGACGCGATAATCCGCGGCCTCGAGGGCGACGCGCAGCAACCGGCGAATCTGCGGTTCGTCGTCTATCACCAGCAGGCGGTGGTTCACGCCTGATCTTCTAACGCGGAAGATGGCTGCGCGACAATGGCGAGGACGACCCGGAATTCCGCTCCGGCACGCCCATCGGAGCGCGGGCCGGCGGTCACGCGGCCTCCCATGGCCTCTGCGAAGCCGCGCACAATGGAAAGGCCGAGCCCAAGGCCGCCGGCCGGGGCGTGGGGAGCCCTGCGGAATTTTTCGAAAAGATGCGCGTTAAAATCGGGAGGAATTCCGTCGCCTTGATCCGTCACGATGAGCGACAGGCCTTCGGATGCAGGCGCGGCCTGGAGTTGAATGGTGGATTCCGGTGGACTGTGCTGCGCGGCGTTGCGAAGCAGGTTCGCGAGGATTTCCTCGAGAAGGACGGAGTCGGCTTTGACGAGGGCCGTCGCCTCTGCGATCTCGATCTCCAGTTTTCGCGGGCCGATTTCCGCGACGACGCGCGCGCGTGCGGCATCCACGATTTCGCGGAGGTCGCACCATGCGAGCTGAGGCTGCACGGCGCCGGTTTCGATGCGGGTGATGTCGAGCAGATTGCCGACGATGCGCTCGAGGCGCGCGACGCCGGTGCGAATTTCCGCAAGGAGAGGCGGGGGCGGAATGATTTCCTGCCGCAGGCGCTCGGTGGCCGCGGCGATGACGGCGAGCGGTGTTTTGAATTCGTGCGAAACGCTGTCGAGGAGCGTTTTTTGCAGATGCCGCGAATGTTCCTCCACGCGTGCGCGTGCGGCTTCGTCCTGCAGCCGGGATTGTTCGATAACCAGCGCGAGTTGCGCGCCGAAGGTCTCGAGCATCTGGCGCTCCGCGAGGCCGAGCGTTCCATTTCGGGGAGGCAGAACGACGAGGACGCCGACGATGCCTGCGGGCGCGCGCAGCGGAAGATGAAAACCCGAGGACTCCGGGAGTGTGTTCGTGAAGCGGCCCGCGGATTCGCCGTGCATGTATGCCCATGCGGCCACTGCGAATTCGCGTTCGTTGGGACGCGGTCCGGCGATGGGGGCGGGCTTCAGCTCGTTGTTGTCGGCGACGAGGACCGAGAGGTCGGCGGAAAAAATTTCGCGGAGACGTTCGAGTGCGGCGCGCACGGCCTCATTCAATCCCGGCGAAGCCGAAAGTGCCTGGCTGAAACGATAGAGCGCGATGGCCTGCTGCTCGCGTCGCCGTTCCGCGCGCTCCCGCTGGCGCAGGCGCGAATGCAGATGTCCCAGCACGATCGCGGAGACGAAATACATGCTGAACAAAATAATGTCGTGGGCGCTGTGGATGTGGAACGTGAAGACGGGCGGGATGAACAGGAAGTTCCATGCGAGTGCCGTGAGGGCGGCAGTGATCAGGCTGGGAATCTGCGACAAAAACGTCGCGCTGAGCAGCACTGTGAGAAGGTAAAGCAGGCCGACGGCGGAATAGCCGATCTGCGGATTGAGGAGGAGCCCGAACAATGTCGTGCCGGTGACGATGAGCGCGCCAACGCCTGTTTCCCGCCAGATCTGTGGCGCGCGCAACGCGGTAAAATCCGGTCTCCAGGGCGCGGCGGTCCTGTCGGAGCGGACGACATAAATATCAATCTCGCCGCTGCGCCGCACGAGCTTGCTGACGAGCGATCCACCGAAGAGCCAGTCCACGAACGGATGGACGATGGGTTTGCCGACCACGATCTGGGTGACGTGATGCTCGCGAGCCACGCGCAACAGAGCCTCGACAATGTCCGTGCCGCTGGTGAGCACGACCTCGGCACCGAGGCTGCGCGCGAGGGTGAGATTACTTTCGAGCCGCGCGGATGTGGAGGAATTCCCGGGACGGCCGGTGTCCGCATGCACAGCAATCCACGAGCCGTGATTCGCTGTTGCGGCGCGGCGGGTGAGCCTAATGAGGCGCTCGGAAAACGGACTGGCTCCCACGGCTACGAGGAAACGTTCGCGCGAGCGCCACGCGCTGGTGATGCGGCGTGAGCGCATGAATTCGCGCAGATCGCGATCGGCTTTGTCTGCGGTGATGCGCAGCGCGATTTCGCGGAGAGCCTTGAGGTTTCCCTCGCGAAAAAAATTGGCTGATGCGGCGATGGCGCGATCACCGAGATAGACCTTGCCCTCCTCGAGCCGCTTGCGGAGCTGCTCTGGCGTGAGATCCACGAGCTCGATTTCGTCCGCGCGATCGAGGATGGAGTCGGCGACGGTTTCGTGGACGGGCGCGCCGGTGATCTGCCGCACGACGTCGCGCTGGCTCTCGATGTGCTGGATATTGAGCGTGGTGTAGACGTCGATGCCGGCCTGGAGCAGCTCGAGCACGTCCTGCCAGCGCTTGGGATGGCGGCTGCCGGCCGCGTTGCTGTGAGCGAGTTCGTCCACGAGGACGAGTTGAGGACGTCGCGCGAGGATGGCGTCGAGATCCATTTCCTCGATGGTGACGCCGCGGTGCTCGATTTTTTTGCGTGCGATGCGTGGCAGGCCGGCGGCGACGGCGGTGGTCTCGACGCGGCCGTGCGTTTCCACGAGGCCGAGGACCACATCAATGCCTTCCTCCTGTCGCACCTGCCCGGCGAGGAGCATGGAGTAGGTTTTGCCAACGCCCGGGCACATGCCGAGGAAGATTTTCAGGCGGCCCTCGGACGACGCGGAATCCGCGGCCTGCAAATCCGCAAGCAGCGCGTCGGGATTGGGACGGAAGTCTTCCGGCACGAGGAAACTATAAGCGATCCAGTTGGAGATTGAGCAGCAGAACGTTTACGCGCGGCTGGCCGAGGAAGCCGAGCTGCGGCGGTTGAACCATGGTATTCACAAGCTTCGTGAGGGCTTCCACGGAAATTCCACGTGCCGTGGCGATGCGGGAGATTTGATAGCGCGCGGCTTCCAGCGAGATGTCGGGGTCGAGGCCGCTGCCGGATGCGGTGAGCAGGTCGGATGGGGCATCGGCGCCAAGGGTGGTGCGGAGTGCGTTGATGGCGTCGAGGTTCTTCTTGCTGGTGAAGCTTTGGTTGCTGGCGCCGGAGGCGACGGTGGCGTAATCGGCGGCGGATGGGCGCGGCCAGAAGTATTTTGTGTCGGTGAATTTCTGCGCGAGCAGTTCCGAGCCGACGACCTGGTCGCCGGATTTCACGAGGCTGCCGTTCGCCTGCGATGGAAACGCGAGCTGTCCGATGCCGGTGATGAGGAGCGGATACGCGACGCTCGTGATGACGGTCAGCACGATGATCGCGCGGAGAGAGGTGAGGAGTTCCTTGATCATAAATCAGGCGAGGTGAAGGGCCACGACGAGGATGTCCACAAGCTTGATGCCGATGAACGGGGCGATGACGCCGCCGAGGCCGTAGATGAAGGCGTTGCGGGTGAGCACCTGCACGGCGCCGGTGGCGCGGTATTTCACGCCGCGCAGGGCGAGCGGGATGAGCGCGATGATGATGAGCGCGTTGAAGATGACGGCGCTCAGGATTGCGCTTTGCGGCGAGTGCAGGCCCATGATGTTGAACTGGGCGAGCGGGCCAGCCGCGGTGCTGGTCGCGTAGAGCGTGGCGAACATTGCAGGGAGGATCGCAAAGTATTTCGCGACGTCGTTCGCGATGCTGAACGTGGTGAGCGCGCCGCGCGTCATGAGGAGCTGCTTGCCGATCTCGACGACCTCGATGAGCTTCGTCGGGTTGCTGTCGAGGTCAACCATGTTGCCGGCCTCGCGGGCGGCCTGGGTGCCGGTGTTCATGGCGACGAGGTGGCCGCCGGCCTGCTCCTGGCGGATGCGGGCGAGTTTTTGCTCGGGCGTGGCCTCGGCCATGAAGTCGTCCACGCCGGCCTCGGCGGCGATGGCGGCGGCGGTGAGAGGGTTGTCGCCGGTGATCATGACGGTGCGGATGCCCATTTGGCGGAGCTGCGCGAAGCGCTCCTTGATGCCGCCCTTGACGACGTCCTTGAGCTCGATGACGCCGAGGACGCGGTCGTTTTCCGAGACGACGAGCGGAGTGCCGCCGGCCTTCGAGATGTTCTCGACGGCGGATTTCATCGGCTCGGGGAATTGACCGCCCTGCTCGAGGACGAGCTGGCGGATGGCCTCGGCGGCGCCCTTGCGGATGCTGCGCGCGGGATTGTGCAGGTCGATGCCGCTTACGCGGGTCTGCGCGGTGAAGGGAATGAACGTCGCCTCGGCGGGCGCGAGGTCGCGGGCGCGGAGGTCGAATTTTTCCTTCGCGAGCACGACGACGGAGCGGCCCTCCGGTGTCTCGTCGGCGAGCGAGGCGAGCTGCGCGGCCTCGGCGACGTCCTTTATTTCATAGCCGGGTGCGGGAATGAAGGACGTGGCCATGCGGTTGCCGAGCGTGATGGTGCCGGTCTTGTCGAGGAGGAGGACGTCGATGTCTCCGGCGGCCTCGACGGCGCGTCCCGAGGTGGCGATGACGTTGCGGCGGATCATGCGGTCGATGCCACTGATGCCGATGGCGCTGAGCAGCGCGCCGATGGTCGTGGGGATGAGGCACACGATGAGCGAGACGAGCACGGCGGCGGAGAGATTGACCGTGCCGGCGGGCTGGCCGGCGGCGGTCTCGCTGTATTTCGTGAACGAGGGCAGCGTGAAGACGACAAGCAGAAAGAGCGCGGTGATGGCGACGAGCAGGATGCCGAGGGCGATCTCGTTCGGCGTGCGCTGGCGCTTCGCGCCCTCGACCATGGCGATCATGCGATCAATGAAGCCGCCGCCTGGCTCGGCGCTGATCCTGATCACGATGCGGTCGCTGAGCACTTTTGTGCCGCCGGTGACGGCGCAATGGTCGCCACCGCTCTCGCGGATGACGGGCGCGGATTCGCCGGTGATGGCGGATTCGTCCACGCTCGCGACGCCATCGACGACGTCGCCGTCCGCGGGAATCACCTCGCCGGCCTCGCAGACGACGAGGTCGCCCTTGCGGAGGTCCATCGCGGGGACGGTTTCCTCGGCGCCAGCCTCGATGCGGCGGGCGTAGATGTGGGTGCGGGCCTTGCGCAGGGACTCGGCCTGGGCCTTGCCGCGGCCCTCGGCGATCGCTTCAGCGAAGTTCGAGAAGAGAACCGTGAACCAGAGCCAGACGGCGATCTGAACGTTGAAGAAGCTGAAGTTCAGGAACGTCTCGTAGGACACCCAGAGGGCGCCCAGCAGGACGACGAACATCACGGGATTCTTGATCTGCTCGCGCGGGTCGAATTTGAGGAACGCGTCGCGAACGGCGTTCTTGATGAGTTTGCGGTCGAACATAAGCGATTAGAAGGTGCGGCCCTGGAGCATGAGGATGTGCTCGGTGATGGGACCGAGGGCCAGTGCGGGAAGATGCGTGAGCGCGCCCACGATGAGAATGATGCCGAGCAGCAGGACGACGAATGTGCCGCCGGTGGTCGGGAAGGTGCCGCTCGAGAACGGCGCGGTTTTCTTCGCGGCGACAGAGCCGGCGATCGCGAGCACGGGCAGCAGGCAGATGAAGCGGCCGATGAACATGCAGGTGCCGAGCGCGTAGTTGTAGAATGGCGTGTCCACCGTGAGGCCGGCGAAGGCGCTGCCGTTGTTGTTCGCGGCGGAGGCGAAGGCGTAGAGGATTTCGCTGAGGCCATGCGGGCCGCTGTTTGCCAGGCTCGCGAGCGCGGTGGGATAAAGACAGGCGATCGCTGCGCCGATGAGGAGCAGTGCGCTCGGGACGATGAGCACGAGGATGGCGAGGCGCATCTCGTGGGCCTCGATTTTCTTGCCAAGATACTCGGGCGTGCGGCCGACCATGAGGCCCGCGATGAAGACGGTGAGCAGGACATACATGAGCATGCCGTAGAGGCCGCAGCCGACGCCGCCGAAGATGATTTCGCCGAGCATCATGTTGAAGAGCGCGACGCCGCCGGCGAGCGGGGAGAGGCTGTCGTGCATCGCGTTGACGGAGCCGTTCGAGGCGTCGGTCGTGGTCGTGGACCAGAGCACGCTGTTCATCACACCAAGGCGCTGCTCCTTGCCCTCCATGTTGACGGCGAGATGCGTGATCGGATTCGTCTGCGCCTCGGCCCACCAGCTCAGCGCGAGGCCGCCGAGGAAGAGCACCATCATCGCGGCGAAGATCGCCCAGCCCTGGCGGCGGTCGCCGACGAGCAGGCCGAACGTGTAGGTGAGCGCGGCGGGGATGAGCAGGATCGAGAGGACCTGCAAAAAGTTGCTGAGCGGCGTGGGATTTTCGAACGGGTGCGCGCTGTTCACGCCGAAGAAACCGCCGCCATTGGTGCCGAGCTGCTTGATCGCGATCTGCGACGCGGCGGGGCCTTGCGGGATGATTTGTTCCGCGCCTTCGAGCGTTTTCGCGGTCGTGTAGTGCGAGAAATTCTGCACGACGCCCTGGCTCACGAGGACGATGGCGAGTGCGGCGCAGAGCGGCAGGAAGATGTAGAGCGTGGTGCGGACGAGGTCTGCCCAGAAGTTGCCGAGTGTGTTTGTCGTGTGGCGGGCGAATCCGCGGGCGACGGCGGCGAATGCGGCGATGCCGGTGGCGGCGCTGACGAAATTCTGAAAGTTCAGCCCGATCATCTGGCTGAAATACGAGAGTGCGGCCTCGCCGGAGTAGGCCTGCCAGTTCGTGTTCGTCATGAAGCTGATCGCGGTGTTGAACGCGAGAGGGAACTTCATGCCCGCGACGCCCTGCGGATTGAGCGGCAGCACGCCCTGGCCGAGCAGGATTGCGAGCAGCACGAGGAACCCGAGGATGTTGAAAACCATCAGCGCGGCGGCATAGCTGCGCCACGTCATCTCGCGCGATGGATCCATGCCGATGAGTCGGTAGGTCACGCGTTCCAGCGGACCGAGGACGGGATGAAGGAAGGTGCGCTCGCCCTTGAGCACGCGGGCCATGAAGGCGCCGAGCGGCGGGGTGAGCAGGATGAGTGCGCCGATGTAGGCGGCGACTTGTAGGAGATCGAGTGGTGCCACAACCCGAGCATCGCGCGAGTTGCGATGGACGGGTAGTTAAGGTCCGGGGCGCGGGCGTTAAAAAAACGTTAACGCAGCGGGAGCGGCCCCCAATCCATAGTCCGCCGGCGGGTGGAGGATGCCGCCGCGAAAATTCCATCCCGTGAACGGGTCGTCCGCCAGCAGCCACGCACCGTCGAGGTCGGCATAGTGGGTGTGCTGAGCGAGGGCGGCGCCGGCGGCGATGAGCAGGCTGCTTTCCAGCATGCAGCCGATCATCACGGAGCGATCGAGCTGCCTGCCGCGAAGAGTCATGCGCCGCGCGGGAGTGAGCCCGCCGCATTTCACGAGCTTGATATTGAAACCGTCGAAGAATGGGGCGGCGCGGTCGATATCCGATTCCACGACGCAGCTCTCGTCGGCGAGAACGGGCATGCGCCGCCGGGCGGGGATTGCGGCTTCCTCGCCGGGCGGGAGAGGTTGTTCGATGAATTCGACACGGAGGGATTCCAGCTCCCCGGCGATTGTTTCGAGATCGAGCGCGCCCCATGCGCAATTGGCATCGACGGCAAGCATCGCGGCGCTCTTCTCGCGCACACGGCGCACGATGCCAATGTCGGCGTGCTTGTCCGATTTCAATTTGATGCGCGGAAAATTGCCGAGCTCGGCGAGCTTGCCGGTCAGTTCATCGGGAGTGGACAACCCGATGGTGCAGAATGTCGGGATGTCGTGGGGCGCGCGCCCCCAAAGCAGCTCGCAGACGGAGACCCGTTTGCTGCGAGCGAGCCAGTCCCAGAGGGCGAGATCGACGGCGCATTGTGCGGCGCGGCTGGGAGAGAGCCAGCGCCAGCCTTCCTCCCATGCGGCCTCGATGTCCGCGACGGTCGAGATGCGAAGACTTTCCAGCCAGGGCCGGGCGGCAGCGAGGTGGTGTTCCACCGTTTCCGGTGTCTCGTTGTAAAAGGCGTTGGGCGACGCCTCGCCGTATCCGGCCATCCCGTCGCGCTCAACGCGCACGAAGACATTGCGGACCTCGCGCCGTTGCGCGCGGCTGATGCGAAACTCGTGCCGCGGTGTCAGCGCGCGGCTCAGCCAGCTTGATTTCATCGTTTCGATTCAGAATCGCATTTTCCTGCGGGGCGGTTTTTGGAAAGCTTCGATCACACCGCGGATGGGAGACAGCGAATTATTCTCGTGGATTGCAGGCCGCTCGTTGGAGGGCCGCGATATTGTGGCGCGGACGAATTTCGATCCGGCGCTTTCTCCGCCTTTGAACGTGACCATGTTGATTGGCGGCCAGCACGGCGACGAGCCGGCGACAGTCGATCTGATCGAGAGCTTCGAGATGCCGCGGAGTCCCGTCGTGATTCTTTCGCGCGCGAATCCGGACGGTCTCGCCGCGAGGAGCCGTTACAATGCGCGTGGCGTCGATCCGAATCGAAACTGCGACCGGGAGTGGTCGGCGGACAGCGAGGAGCCGCCGGGCAGCGCGCCATGGTCGGAGCCGGAGAGCCGGGCGATTCGCGATGCGATTCTGAAGTTTTTGCCCGCGAAGATCGTCAGTCTGCATTGGGCGCTGGCGGAGGTCGACGCGGACGGGGCGCAATCCACCAGTCTTGCAGTGGCGATGTGGGAGGCGATGACGGAAACGCAGCGGAGCGTCTATCGATTGAGGCTGACGGAGAATGGCGATGTGGAGCCCGGCCTTCAAATTCGCGAGGACGCCTGTCCCGGCTCGCTTGGCCAGTGGTGTGGCTTTGGGCTGCGGTATCCCGACGGCTCGTCGCCCGCCATGGTGACCCTGGAACTTCCCTACGATCCGTTCCTCGCGCGGCCGGCTGTTCTGCCCGAGGACCACGTGAAGACCGTGCAGGAGTCCTGGGAGCGGGAGCCTGGGAAATATCTTTCCGGGGTGCGGCCGGCAGTCCACGCGATGCTGCGTGCGGCCTGCGGGCACACCGGGCGGTAGCGTTTGCACCGGTCCGCTTCTCAGCGCTCATCGCTTTCGCGCAGCGCGGATCGCACCGGCCGAAAACTAGAACAGCATCAACGCCGGATTCTCGACGAGTTTGCGGAGGGCGGCGAGGTATTCGGCGCCGACGGCTCCATCAACGACGCGGTGGTCGCCGCTGAGCGAGATGTTCATGCGCTCGCCCACGACGATTTCGCCCTTCGCATTCACGACGGGCTTTTTCACGATCGCGCCGACGGCGAGGATCGCGGACTGCGGCGGATTGACGATCGCATAGAACTGCTCGAT
>JBOHXO010000020.1:0-3764 GCA_050737475.1 Chthoniobacterales bacterium | reverse complement strand
GCTTCGCACAGCGAAGCGGCTACAAGCGGGAGGCCGCCGGGAGGTCAGGCGCGGCGCGCGGTGCTGTGGCGGTAGGCGGCCAGGGCGATGAACGCGAGCGCGGCAAGCGCGATCGGGGATGGCTCGGGAACGGCCGCGACGTTTACCGCCACCATGGGAGCCGCCAGGCCGGGGTTCAAACCCCAGGAGCCGCTATTGGCCGCATTTCCAGCAAACAGGGTCCAACCTGGCAGACCGGTGAAGCTTGTGGATGTGGTCGAGCCCCAGACGTAAGAGCCATCCATTGATGGGCTGGAGGCGACGATGTAATAACTGGTGGATGGCTGGAGCGTGGTGGCCGTTGCGGGCACGTAATTGAGAGTCGCGAAGGTGCCGGTGGGATTTGGTCCTGTGAGGTCCACGATCTTCTGGTCCGGAAGCCCGCCTGATACCGAGTAGAGCGAGACTTCGAAGTTTGCCTCTGGCGGAAATGGAACGTTGAGGGAAGCGTAGAGGTCCACCGAAGTGAGCTGCCAGGTCCCCGTGCCGGTGGTGAACCGGGCTCCCAGCGATTGAAAATTATCCACGCTGAAGTCGTTCGTCTTGGTCTCGGCGAGATTGCTAATACCCACCACTTGCGCCGACGCGCCTGCCAGCGACAAAAAAAGACCGGCGAGGGTTCCAAGGACTAAATGCCGATGATGCCGAAGAATAGTCATGGCTTCAGACATTGCGAAAAGCCCCGGATTAAGGCAATAGATTTTCAAGAAGTTCAACCTAGGGAGCCCATCGCAGTGGCGGTGCGAAGGCGATGCCTGTTTGGGGATGTTGCCGTCCGCGCCGGGGCGTGGCGCTCTCGCCACCAGAAAAAACTCCCGGCGATTTCACCGCAAAGATTCAGAGGCAAAAACCAGCTCGCGCCGTTATGGTGCCCTGCAACATGAAATTCCTCCACCGATGGAACAAGGCGGCAAGGGCCTGCGGATTCGCCGTGCTCGCGTGGACGGGCCAAATGCTCGCTGCGCCGGAGCCGCAGGCGCTCGTCGTCCTGCGACACGGGGAGAGTCTGGACGTGCGGTTTTCGAACCCGAATTTGCTGTCCGCGGAATGGAAGAGACTCGTCCCCGGCTGGCCGACGTATGCCGTGCCCAACAACGCGCCCATTACGCTCCAGACGCACGGGCTGAGTCCGGCGGGGGAAACGCAGGCGTTTTTCCTGCGCGCCAATTTACGCATCATCATGAGGGACCTGGGGTGCGCTCAGATTACCCGCGTCGTGACCATGCGGCCATTCGGCGAGGATGAAAAGAACAAGCCGGCCTCGCCGAATCCGTTCGATACGATCTATCCCTACCTCAAGTCGCCGCCTGCGAAGGAGCTGATTTTGATCAACCCGGGCAAGGGTCCCAATCCGATCGTTGACAGGGGATTGGCGAGGATGCTGGATCCCAAGGCGACACGGGAGGACTCGATTTTCGGGGGAACGGCGGGGTCCGTGCTGCTTTGCTGGGATGGCGAAGGGCTCTGGGGGGAAAAGGTGGCGAACGGAACCCGGCCGTGGAACAAGGACTCCATTTTAAGCATCTTGGGAGGCCCCGACATCGGCGCCTACATCCGGCGCATGGACAAGGAAGTCGGCGGCGGATTCCCGGACAAGGGGTCGAGGCTTTACGTGTTTCTCCCGCGAGAGGGCACGGGTCCCGGAACCAAAGAGCCGCGGAAATACAACTGCATCATCCTGGATGTGCTCGATGCCTCGCAGATCGCTGTGGCTGATGCCGTGGAGATCACCGCGCGGTTGACGGTCGATGAAGACACGAAGGCCATGCGGATCCTGTGGCCGGAAGTCGGGGGACGCGATCCCTGGAAGCCCATGCCTGGCCCGACGCCGTAAGGGGCGCGGAGAACGGCGTCAGCGAGAGGCGGGGGCTTGTCCGCGTGGCTTCACGCATCGGACACGGATCAATTGCCTGTCCTGCGGCGTGAACTCGATGGCCGGGAAGGAAGGCTGCCCGAACAAACGCGCTCCCACCCGTTCGAGCGCGTATCCGGGAGCCGCGCGAAACGTGACGACCGAGGCGCCTTTGGACTTGGGCGGGTCAATCGGAACGTAGCCGGAAATGTCCCCCTCGAAGTGGGGCTGGGTGTAGGAGACCGCGATGGTGAACGTTTGAGCGATGAGCTCGAGGGGAACCGATGCCTCGTAGATCGCCATGTGCCAGCCTTTCGGAAGTTTGACGCTCGAACACGGGGTGCCATCCAGGGCAATGTCGTCGCGGAACCGCCCCGTGAATTTTTTTCCACCGACCGTGATGACGGGCGGGGAGGCGGGCGGGATGTCGCTCCTTCGACTTTCGAAGACGGGGACGAAGATGATGACGTGGGTGTCGGCCTCGGCCGGCCAGTCGTCCTTTTCCTGACGGAAGGTGTAAGTGCCCTGAACCTCGGATCTGCCCGGGCTCACGGTGATGAGCACCTTCTCGGTCGTCATCGTGACGGGCCGGCGGGAGGAGTCGATGGCGACGGGGTTTGCGAGGAGGGAAGTCGCGCCAAGGACAATCGAGGCTGCAACGAGGAGAGTTTTCACCGGGGACGAACCGGGACGCTAACGAAAGGCAGCGCGTTTGTCCATGCGACGGTCCTTGAATCAGGGCTTCTTCGCCGGGCGCTGGTGTAGCCAGGCCAGCGCTTCCTCTTCCGTGGGAAAAATGTCCGCGGCGAAACCGTTGTTCTCGGCGACGGTGACGCCAAATTTCTGCTCATCAATCATCTTTGGCAGGGCCACGAATGCGGCGCGCACGGTGCGGCCGGCTGCACGCGCCCACGTCTTGACGAAAAAATAGCGCTCGGGAAGGAGTGGGGGTTCAAAGCCGATAAGGTCGGACGTCACCACCAGCAAATTTTTGACATGCTGCTCGCGCGCAAATGTCAGCGCAGAGGCCACGAGCTGCGTCATCTGGTCCAGCGACACCCGGCCCACTGGACGATATTCGCCGTGGTCTTCCAGGATCTTGAAATATTGCAATTCGCTCATCGGGATTTCGCGCAGGGCCGGAGTGAGCGGGACGCTATCAAAATGCAAGGAGGACGTCCATTTGAGAACCTCTTCAAAAGTGCGCCTGGGGCCGATTGTCGTGTTCGGCGGCGCGCCCGGCTGAACAGTGAGCTACGGTTTGACGGAGGGCTTGAACAAGGCGGAGAGGTCAACGTTTGTCGTCTTCGGATGCTCGAAATCCACTCCGTCGTTCGTCGTGGCGCCGATGCCGAAGGCGGCCGTGTGCGGGGCGGTGATCGTGAAGGTGGGGGTGACCACCAGCCCGACCTGATCGTCCGCGGCGACGAGCTTGCGATCCGCGACGCTGAAGACATAGGTCGTGCAGTGCCAGGGGGAATGGCCTCCGGAACTTTCGGTCGTGAAGACGATGTGTTTGGAGTCCGGCGACCACTCGATCTGCGCGGGGAGACGCCCCGGGATCGTGCTGTCGAAAATAATCTTCGCGGGTTCGCCCATTTTCGTGACGACGAGCCGGGTGCCGTCGAAGGACGAGTCCCAGGCCCTGTCGTTGTCGGGAGCGCGGCGCGTTACGGCCATGGAGGCGTTGTCGGGGGATTGAGCCTCCCAAAAGTTCTGGACGTCGTCGCAATACGCGGCGGCGGCTTGAAGGCAAAGGACGGTGACGAGGAGCGCTTTCATGATGCCATGGAACCGCGCGGACTTTAGCGAACGGGGTGGCGGAATGCGAGCAATGCCAGCTGAAGGTCGGGGCGAATTAATGGTTTGTGCC
>JBOHXO010000019.1:0-2719 GCA_050737475.1 Chthoniobacterales bacterium | reverse complement strand
CGATTACCTCATCCAGGCCACCGATTTTCTCGAGCAATCGCCCGACGTGCAGGGCTACGCGTGGTTCAAGGAGCGCGCGAACGACAACCCGAAGATCAGTCTGTTCGAGCGCGCGGCCGGCAAGCTTTCGATTCTCGGAGAGGCTTACGTGAACCTCCCGCCGCACGACGCCGACATCTACTACCGCCTTCCGGGCAAGCTCTCCGCGGCGAAATTCGTGCGCGCGACCGGCATGGAGATCAAGTCCACCAAGGACAAGGAGGGTTTTTTCGACCTTTCGGTGAGTGGCGCGGCTTCCGCTCAATACAATCTCCAGGTGGACGCGGCCGGTGAGTTCACGGTGAAAATTCGCGCGGCTGGCGATGGCAAAATCAACCTCCAGTCACCGTCCGGGGCGCTCGGCTCCGTGCAGCTCGCGAAAAAGACCGGCTGGCAGGAGGCCGAGGCAAAAGTCACGCTTCCCGCCGGCCCGCAGACGATTCGCGTCAGCACCGAAGGCCTCGTTCTGCGCATCCACTCGCTCGAGTTCGTGCAGTGATGCCGCGGATTCGGGGTTGCAAAACCCATTTGCCCGGCTACGCTTTTCGCCCCTACCGAAAGCCAGAGTAGCTCAGGGGTAGAGCAGAGGACTCATAAGCCTTTGGTCGGGGGTTCAATTCCCTCCTCTGGCACCATTCTCATTCCACATTTCGAAATTTCCAAACCATGGCCAACATCAAATCCGCCGCCAAACGCGCCCGCCAGGCCGTCAAGCGCACCAGCCGTAATTCCAGCACCCTTTCGGCCATCAAGACCGAGCAAAAAAAACTCCGCAAGGCGATCACCGCCGGTGATGCCGCTGCCACGAAGACCGGCTACTCCCGCGTCGCCTCCGCCCTCGACAAGGCCGCCAAGCGCGGAATCATCCACAAGAACGCCGCCGCCCGCGGCAAGAGCAAGCTCGGTCGCGCCCTTAAAAAGACGGCCTGACGCCAGGCGGAATTTTACGGCTGACCCGGGAAGAGTGGCTCGGGCACGGGCTGCGCAGGCTGCCCGGAATTTTCGAAAACCAGCTTCACCGCGGTGGCGTCGTAACGCGTCGTGGAAAAAATCGCGGCCAGCATGCCAGCGATCAACAGGCCTCCGGTCGCGACGAGCAGAATGACGGACGCGCGATTGTTCATTCGAGTTTGAGCGCGCCGATGGCGTCCATCACGCGCTGGCTCAGTCGCTGGTAATCCTCGCGTTTGCCTTCGCCGACATCCTCCTCCCGGAACACGATCGGCTCGCCGACCACGACGCGGATGGGATGGAGCTTCACGCCTTTCGAGTTTTTAGGGAACGCCTCGTAGGAGCCGAAAATGCGCATCGGCACGACGGGCGCGAGCGTTTTTGCGATCACGAGACCGACGCCGGGCTGCGCGGGCTGGAGGTTGCCATCGAGGGAACGCGTTCCCTCTGGAAAAAGCACCACGCCTTCGCCTTCGCGGATTTTGTGGATGACCTTTTTGAGCGCGGACATGTCGTTTCCGCCGCGGTCCACGGGGATCACGTTCATGTCCGGAAACATCGGCCCGAAAAACGGCCAGTCCATCAGGGTCTTTCGCGCGAGATAATGCACGGCCCGCCGCGAGCAGATTCCCACCAGCGGCGGGTCGAAGTAGCTCTGGTGGTTTGCCGCGAGGATGAGGCCGCCCGATTCCGGCAGGCGCTCGCGATGAATGATGCGATAGCGGAAGAGCAGCCGTGCGAGGATCCGCGCCAGCGTGGCGAAGAACCAGTAGGTAAACGTCATGCGCGATCGCATGCGGGCAACCCCCGGACGGTGAGAGCGTGCTGGACGGCGCCGATGACTTCGTCGAGATCGAGATCACTCGTATCAATCACAACGGCGTCGCGTGCGATGGTGAGCGGCGCGGTGTGCCGCGAGGAATCAATGCGGTCGCGCGCGGCGACCTCGTCGCGCTGGCCCTGCGCGTTGCGACGGCCCTGCCGCACCTCGGGATTCGCGTCGAGGTAGAATTTGTAGGGCGTGTCCGGAAAAACGACCGACCCGATGTCGCGGCCCTCGATCACGCAATCACCCTGCGCGGCAAGCTTGTGAAACTCGGCGAACAGCCGTTCGCGCACGGCCTGCACAATCGAGACTGCGGAGACGGCGCGATTCACCGGTTCGTCCCGCAACTGCTCGTAGGGCCTGATTCCATCAATCTCGATGAACGAACGCCGGTCCTCGAATCCTGTGCGCAAATCCGCTCCGTTGATCGCCGCTGCGACGCTGTCCGCCGAATGCGGATCCGCGCCGCTGCGCAGCACATGCCACGTAACGGCGCGATACATGGCGCCGCTGTTGATGTAAAAATAGCCGAGCTGCGCGGCCAGGCCGCGTGCGACGCTGCTCTTGCCCGAGGCGGCGGGTCCGTCAATGGCGATCACCGTCATGCCGGGATGTCGCCGCGGCGACTGCGCTCGACGCTCGCGCGCAGCGTGCCGCGCTCCGAGGCGTTCTTTTTGGGAATGGCCTTGCCCGTGCGGACGAGCTTCAGCGTCTGCTCGAAGGTCGGATAGGAGGTTGCGACGCACTCGACGTCCTCGATGATTGTTTCGCCGTCGGCGAAAAGTCCCGCAATGGCGAAGGCCATCGCGATGCGGTGATCGCCACGGCTCGACAGCTCCGCGCCGTGCAATTTTTTCGTGCCGGTGATTTCCATGCCGTCATCGAACTCAGTGACCTTGACGC
>JBOHXO010000018.1:0-3428 GCA_050737475.1 Chthoniobacterales bacterium | reverse complement strand
AGATTGCAGTCCTCGGTCTGCCGCCGGCACCTCCGGTCATTACCGGACCTGCGAGCATCACCGGCACGGTCGGCACACCGGTCAGCGTGCAGATCGTCGCGACGAACAGCCCGACAGGCTACAGCGTCGTCTCCGGCACACTGCCCTCCGGCCTGGCACTGAACCCCACCACCGGCCTCATCACGGGCACGCCGACAGCCGTCGCCTCGACAACGGTCACCTTCGGCGCGACCAACGCCAGTGGCACGGGCACATCGGCGATTCCGGTCACGATCAACCCGCCGGCGCCCGTCATCACGAGCGCTCTCACGGCGAATGGCACGGTCGGTTCCGCGTTCAGCTACCAGATCGTCGCGACGAACAGCCCAACGAGCTATAGCGCGACCGGGTTGCCCAGCGGACTGGGCATCAACCCCACCACCGGCCTCATCTCCGGCACGCCCACCGCTGTCGCCAATAACCCGCCAGCCAGCGTCACCATCGGCGCGACCAACGCGGGCGGCTCCGACAGCAAGACGCTCGTCATCACGATCAACCCGCCGGCACCCGTCATCACGAGCGCTCTCACGGCGAGCGGCACGGTCGGCACCGCATTCAGCTACCAGATCGTCGCGACAAACAACCCGACGAGCTATAGCGCGAGCGGACTGCCCAGCGGACTGGGCATCAACCCCACCACCGGCCTCATCTCCGGCACGCCCACCGCTGTCGCCAATAACCCGCCGGCCAGCGTCACCATCGGCGCAACCAACGCAGGTGGTTCCGACAGCAAGACGCTGGTGATCACGATCAACCCGGTCTCGGCCGATACCAACCAGGCCCTCAACCAGCCTGCGACGGCCAGCTCGTTCCAGGTCGGCAACGAAGTCGCCAAGGGCAACAACGCCAGCCTCACTGACCGCTGGGCCGCCGCAAACGGCACCTTCCCGGCTTGGTGGAGAGTGGACCTCGGCACAAGCAAAGTCCTCTCACGCGTGGACATCATGTGGCTCAACCCCACGACCCGGGCCTACAAATACAAACTCGAAGCCTCGACCGACGACGTGAACTACAACATGGTCTTCGACAACACGAACAACACGACCTTCGGCAACACGTCGAATCCCATCACAGCGACCGCCCGCTACGTGCGCGTCACTGTCACGGGTTCGAGCAACGGTGGCTTCGCATCGTTCTTCGACGTCAAGGTCTTCGGCCACTAAAACCTGGAAAAACGTAATAAGAGAGCCGCACTTGGAAACAGGTGCGGCTCTTCTTTTTTGAACATTGCCTTTCGTATTTGGTAGGGGAACCCGCGCCGTGGGCTCCCGACCTTCGTGACGCGGAAAGGGAATGGCAAAAAACCTGGCTAATTCCCGCCTGCGTCAGCCGACTTCACACTGCCTTGCACCTTACCGCCCCAAGCCGCATAATCACCCGGCTTGCAAAAGAATCCGTCAGGGGTCTCGCTTTCCGATATCCAGGCCGCACGGCTGCGCGTGGTCGGCGCCATCGTCCGCACGCCCTGCGTCGAATCCGCCGCACTGAGCGAACTCACGGGTGCCCGTATTTTCTGCAAGCAGGAGCACCTCCAGCGCACCGGGAGTTTCAAGGAACGCGGCGCTCGCAACGCCCTTGCACAACTGCCGCCCGATGCGGCTGCAAAGGGAGTGATCGCAGCCTCGGCCGGCAATCACGCCCTGGGCCTCGCATGGCACGGCGGACTGCTCGGCATCCCGGTGACCGTCGTCATGCCGCGCTTCGCCCCACTCGTCAAAGTCACGCGCTGCCGGCAGTTCGGCGCGACCGTCGCATTGCACGGCGACAGCCTCGAGGAAGCCCGTGTCGAGGCCGATCGTCTGAGCGCGGAGCAGGGGCTGACCTATATCCATCCCTTCGAAAACCCGCATGTCATCGCAGGGCAGGGGACCCTCGCCTTTGAAATCCTCGAACAGGCCCCGGACGCCGAAGCCATCCTCGTTCCCGTGGGAGGCGGCGGACTGCTGGCGGGCATGGCAACCGTCTTCGGAGCTCTCAAACCCGAGGTGAAAATCATCGGCGTCGAGCCCGCGAACGCAGCCTGTTTTTCCGCAGCATTGTCAGCCGGCGAGCCGACACCGGTTTCGATGCGCTATACGATTGCCGACGGCCTCGCAGTGGCAAAGGCCGGAGCGCTGGCACTGGAAATTGCGCGACCATTCGTGAATCGCATCGTGCAGGTCGGCGAGGAGGAGATCGCGCTCGCGATGTTGCGCCTGGCGGAACTCGAGAAATGCATTATTGAAGGCGCGGGAGCGACAGGCCTCGCGGCTTTGCTCGGCGGCGGACTGCCCGAACTCCAGGGCCGGCGAGTCGTGCTCGTGCTCACGGGCGGCAACATTGATCCATTGGCTCACAGTCGGGTGATCGAGCGAGGCCTGGCAGCCGACGGACGCATTTATCGCTTCGACGCCTTGATCAGCGATCGCCCCGGCGGTCTCGCGCATCTTTCACGTGTGATGGCCGACAGCGGCGTCAACGTCACCGAAATCATCCACAATCGCACCTTCGCCGGACCGGATTTATCCCGCGTCCACGTGCTTTGCACCGTGGAAACCCGTGATCGCGCCCACATCGCGGAATTACAGCGCCGCCTCGCAGAAAACGGCGTCGAAATCATCAACTCACAAGCGTAAGTATTCACAGGGAGAGGAAGAAGGCACCTCCGGGAACTCAAACCTTCCAAGCCCGGGAGGTAGTTCCAAACCTCCAATTCACAACTTCAATCAAACAGGCCCATACTCAGAGTATTCTATTATACATGACATATATTGTATGATATTATAGATTGTTCGTTCGAGCAGAAGGCTTTAAAGGAATGTGGATAACTTGGGGAAAACGTGAACGAAATTTCCGCGGGCCGGGATTCCACCCTGTTATTCACACGAGCGTGGAACAAAATCCGTTCACAAAACGGACGGAATGACGGAGATTCCGCGGAAGTTTTTCGGCGCGCGCGCCACGGTTTTCGCGGTGATTGTCGTTACCGCACCGGGTTCGAGCCGCCGGGACGACGGCATCGCGCCCGGCGAATTGGAAGGGTCGAACGCCGGCCCGGCTCCGTGGGAAACCGGCATGATGCCAAACGCCGCAAAAATGACAGCAAATGCCAGCGCGTCGGACTTGTCGTTGAGGATCACCGCCTGGGAGTTTTTCATGGGATTTTGGGCCTGCAGGCCAGGCTTCGACCCAAGAAAACCATGCGAATGTAAAGCGACGATGACCCGCGGCCGGGAAAATTGTTAAGCAAATGTAAATGTCCGCGTGAGGCACGAACCCCGCAGGCGAAATCACCAAAACCTGGCGAGCAACGCTTTGACCGCGTCTACACCCGCCTCGCTCCCGTTATCGTTGCCAGTTTTTAGAAAAATGGAAACCCGACCCGCGTTTCCTTCCAACAAACCCTACTC
>JBOHXO010000017.1:0-3939 GCA_050737475.1 Chthoniobacterales bacterium | reverse complement strand
CGTCCGCCGATTCCGGAAAATGAATCGCGCGCAATGCCGCGACGCGGTCGGGATTTTTGTCCGCGCCGGGCGCGAGGCTCGGGACAGCCGCAAGGTCGGTGGCATGCAATGCCTGGAAAATCCACTCGCGCAACCGGCGCGGCGTGAGTCCTTCGCCGGCGGGATGCACGGGCACGATGCGGTTGAGATGCACGAGCGCGTCGCCTTCGTCCTCGATGATCTCGAATTCCGGAAAATCGAGAATGAGCCGCCGGCCCTTGGCCTTGAGACGGCCGAAGACGACCATGCGCATGCCGGTGGCGATCATGCGTGCGATGTAGGGCATGTTGAACCAGCGGCACACCACCTGCCGCGCGAGCGCTCCGCCGCCGGGCTCGGCGAGGATGGCTTCGTAGCCGCGCCGCCAGCGGCCGTAGGGCAGATGCGCCGCCTTGATGACCTCGCCGCAGAGCAGCATGGGTTGTTCGCCGGGCGCGTCTGGGAACGGCGCGAAATGCCGTCGGTCCTCGTAGCGCCGCGGAAAATGCATCACGAGATCGCGGAGCGTGACGAGGCCGAGTTTGCGCAGGTTCGGGATGCGGCGTGGCGGCATCCAGTCCAGCTCGTTGAGGGGAGTGTGCGGGGACATGCCGGGAGACGTCATAGGGACAGCACCGGGAGGCGTCGCTGTGGGGACAGCACCGGGAGACGTCGCTGTGGGGACAGCGCCGGGAGACGTCGCTGTGGGGACAGCACCGGGAGGCGTTGCCGTGGACTCATGCGGCGGAACGGATGGCGACGATCTGCATCTGCGCCTCGACGCGGCCGTTGTATTCGTTGCGCTCGAGATGGAAGGCCACGTCCCACGGCGGGGCTGGCAACGGGCTCGTCGCGCCATTGAAAAAAATGGCACTCACCGCGCGTTGTCCGCGGAATGTCACGCGGAGATGCTTTTCCTTGAGGATGCGCGGTTCCGCGGCGGGACTCACGCCGCGTGCGAAGAACAACGGCTGCGTATTCCCATTGCCGAACGGCTCGAGCATTTGCTGCGAGGTGAGCAGGTCCTCGTCGAAATCGTCGAGTGCGAGTTCGACGTCGAGGCGGAGCCGCGGGACGAGCATTTCGTCGGTGACCATGTCGCGCGCGGCGGCATCGAATGCGGTACGGAATTCCTCGAATGCAGATTCGTTCACGTTCAGTCCGGCTGCCATTTCGTGGCCGCCGAATTTTCCAAGATGCGATTCGCAGCGCCGCAACGCCTCGACGAGAGACAGTCCCTCGATGCTGCGGCCGCTGCCTTTGCCATTGCCGGTGTCATCGAACCCGATGATCAGTGCGGGTCGGTGATGACGGCGTGCGACGCGCGAGGCGACGATGCCGAGCACACCCTGGTGCCAGTCGCGCGCACCGGCGACGAGGGCCGTGTCGCGCGTTGCGTCGAAGTTCGCGTCAATCCATTCCTCCACCGCCGCTGCGACGGATTTTTCCACGGCCTGGCGTTCGCGATTCTGCACGTCGAGACTTGCGGCGAGGCGCGCAGCTTCGGCGGGATCGCTCGTGAGCAGCAGTTGAAGCGCCTCGAGTGCGGTGCCGAGGCGACCGGCTGCGTTGATGCGCGGGCCGAGGCGGAATCCGGCATCGGACGCGCGCACCGGCGGCGTGACGCCGGAAACCGCGAGCAGTGCGGCGAGGCCCGGCCAGCGTGTGCGGGCCATTTGATCGAGACCCGCGCGAACGAGAATGCGGTTCTCGCCCGTGAGCGGCATGAGGTCGCAGACGGTGGCGAGCGCGACGAGGTCGAGCACTTCGCGAAGATCGAATCCCGGCAGCGGCGACGCCTTGAGCATGGCGTGCGCGGTTTTGAAAACGATGCCGGCGCTGCACAAATGCGTAAAGGGACCGCCTTTGGCAGTGGCACCGTCGCCGAGTTTTGGATTCACCAGCGCTGCGCAATCAGGGAGATCGGGGCCCGGCTCGTGGTGATCCAGTACGATCACATCAATACCGCGTTCGCGCAGCAGGGCAATCTCGGCGACGGCATTCGTGCCGCAATCCACGGCGACGAGCAGCTCCGGCGCATGCAACTCGATGCATCGCTCGATTCCCGCGCGGCTCAGCCCGTAGCCTTCCTCGGCGCGCAGCGGCAGAAAGCATTCGACCTGCCCGCCATAAGCAGAGAGCACGCGATGCAACAACGCGAGCGAAGTCACGCCGTCCACGTCGTAATCGCCGTAGAGCACGATGCGTTGTTTCGCGCGGAGCGCTTCATCGAGCCGCGCGACGGCTGCGGGCATGCCGGGAAGAAGATTTGGATCGGAGAGCGTGCGCAGGCGCGGTTGAAGAAATCCCTCGATGGATTCCGCGTCGCGCAATCCCGCGCCGAGCAGCAGGCTGGCGACGAATGGCGGAATGCCGTGGGCGAGCGAGAGGGCGCGCACCGCTTCGTCGTCGTGCGCGCCGGGGAGAATCCACGTGCGTTCCATGGCCCGAATGTAATGAGGAATGCGAAATGGGGAATGCGAAATGGATTCGCCCGGGCGGGATTGATTTTTCGCGTTGCGCGCGTCAAGGTGAGTCATGCAGATCGAACGGACGCTGCTCGCAGCGCAGGGCTACATCGAACTCGACATGGCGGAGGAAGCCTTGCGCGAGTTGAACAGCCTTCCGATCGAGGAGCAGGGCCGGCGCGAGGTGATGCAGGTGCGGCTTTTCATTTTCATGCGCGGCAGGCGCTGGCGCGACGCGATGGGCATCTGCGACAAATTGCGCGCTGCCGATCCGCAACAGACGACGGGCTACATCCACGGCGCGTTCTGCCTGCACGAGATGGGGAAGACGCGTGAGGCGAAGGATCTTTTGCTCAGCGGTCCCGCGGCGCTGCTGCGCGAGGCGACCTATTATTACAACATGGGCTGCTACGATGCCGTGCTCGGGAATCTCGCCGACGCGCAGCACGCGCTCGAAATCAGCTTCAAGATGGACGACAAATTCCGCGAGATCGCCAAATACGATCCGGACTTGAAGGAAGTCGTCGCAATGTTGTGAGTGGCGCGCTGGCGGCGGATTGGCCGGAGCGGATGCGCGCGGCCTTCGATGCGAATTTCGCGAGCGGCGTCGAGGTCGGCGCGGCCGTCTCGGTATGGAAGGATGACGCGGAGGTCCTGTCGCTTTGCGGCGGCTGGCGCGATGCGGCGCGTTCGCTGCCTTGGGAGCCGGACACGATGGTGCTTATCTGGTCGGCGACGAAGGGCCCTGCTTCCGCGTGCGTGCTGCATGCGCTGGAGCGCAGCGGAATTCCGCTGGAGGCGCGCGTGGCCGAGTTCTGGCCGGAGTTCGGGCGAAGCGGGAAGGAATCCATCACGGTCGGCCAGGTCCTCTCGCACCGCGCCGGGCTTGGCGCGCTCGATGCGAAGGACCTTTCGCTGCTCGATCACGAGGGTGTGACGCGCGCCATCGAGCGGCAGACGCCGTTGTGGACCGACGGCCACGGCTACGGCCCGCGCACGTTTGGCTTCGTGGCCGACGAAATGGTGCGACGGCTCGCGGGGGGCGTCACGCTCGGCGAATATTTTCGCACGCATTTCGGCGAACCGCTCGACCTTGATTTGTGGATCGGACTGCCCGCCGAGCACAACGCTCGTGTCGCGCAGATGCTCGCGGCGAAAGTCTCCGGCTGTCCCGAACCAGACGACGCTTTCACCGAGGCGCTGGCCGATCCCGCTTCGCTCACGCGCCGCGCGTTTGCCACGCCGGGCGGTGTGCTCGGTGCGTCGGCCATGAATTCACCCGCGGTGCGCGGAGCCTCGCTGCCATCGCTCGGCGGAATCGGCAGCGCATCGTCGCTTGCGAAATTCTACGCGATGCTCGCCGCGGGCGGCGCGTGGAACGGCACGCACTTTTTCGGGGCACATACATTCGCCCACATGACGCGAACGCTCTCGCAGGGCTACGACAAGGTGC
>JBOHXO010000016.1:0-9698 GCA_050737475.1 Chthoniobacterales bacterium | reverse complement strand
CTCCGTCGTCCGCGGATCGCCGTAGCGCTGGATGAGATTGTGATAAAACAATCCCGAGGCCTCGAGCGTGCGCTCCTTCGTGATCGGGTTCATGATCGCGAGACCGAAGTTCGCCTTGTAGCCCTCGTGCCATTCGTAGTTGTCCACGAGCGTCCACGCGAAATAGCCGCGCACATCCGCTCCATTCGCCATCGCAAGTCGCATCTGGTTGATGTGGTCGCGCAGATATTTGATTTTTTTCTGCTCGTTGAGCGTGCCGATGCCGTTCTCGGCAATGACCATCGGCTTCCGGTAACGCCGCTGCACTTCCATGATCAGGCTGTAGAACGACTCAGGATCAATGATCCATCCCATCTGCGTGTAGTTGGACGTCTTCTCGCCGCGTCCCGCGTAGAAGAAATCCGCAATGGTCGCGTTCTGGCTGTAGTAATAGTTGAAGCCGATGATGTCGCAGACGTCGTGGACGCCGTCGAGGTGATCGTAGCAAATGCGGCGCACCGCGTTGTAAACCATCGCCGTCGGATCCCAGAGGTAATTGCGCTTCCACCACGGCAGCGCCTGCACGCTCATCACGAGCGCGTCGGGCCGCTCGGTCTTGATGATCGCCGCGGCCTCGCGAAATTGCGCGATGCACGCCTTCATCGCCTTTTTGTAATCCCACGTGTCGAGCAGCGCGGCGGGCGGCCAGTGCTCCGCGAGATACGAAAGCGGCAGCATGCCATTCGGCTCGTTTTGCGGTGCGTAGATGCGCACGTAGGGCTTCAAAGCGCGCACCATTTTCGTGACATAGGCCTGCCAGTGCGCATCGGCATCGGGATGCAGCCAGTGCGAGCGGCTCGGATGCTTGAGGTCGGTCAGCCAGTCGGGAAACGTGAAATGCCACAGGCAAACGATCGGCTCGATGCCTGCCGCGCGCACCTTCTTCGCCATCGCGACGTAATGCTCGATCGCCTCCTCGTTGTAGACGCCGGGCTTCGGTTCGATGCGCGCCCACTCGACGCCGAAGCGATAATGGTTCACGCCGATTTGCTGGAGCAGCGCGAGATCCCGGTCGAATTGCGTGTAGGAATACGTCGCGTCGCCGCGCACGGGCGCATCGCCTTTCTCGACATAGAGATCCCAATCCGTCTTGAAATAACGCGGATCCGCCGGCGCGTAGCCCTTGTCCTCGGTCTGGTAGCCCGAGGTCGAGACGCCCCACCAGAACGGCCCCGTCTCGAGCTTTGCGCTTTTCTCAGCCTGCGCGCGGGTCACGCGCGGCCCCCACGGCGCCGTCACGCAACCGCTCAGAATCAACGCCGCGCAACATGCGCCAATCCGGCAAATAGTTTTGAGCGAAGATGACCGGTGCACGTTGGCGAACACGCATAGCCGGAATCCCCGCCCAGCGCAAACCCGGCCAAAGAAAATGGCGTGTATCGCGAATCCACGATTGCGCGATCACATCATGCGCCACCACTCATCCCTCCTTCCCCTTTTCCCCTTTCCCGTGTTCGAAATCCTTTCCCATCCCGCGTCCGCACACCCGCAGCAACTTTCGCTCGCGGCGCGTGTTTATATTCGCTAAAGACCAACCCATGCGTCCCCTGCCCATCCTTCTCCTTGCGGGCCTCGCCGCCGGCACGACTGTTTTCGCCGGACCCGATCTCAGCAAGCTCCCGCCCGCATCCCCGAAAACCGGCCTCACCTACGCCACGGACATCCGTCCGATCTTCGAGGCAAGCTGCTTCCGCTGCCACGGCGAGCAACGCCAGAAAGGCAAAATCCGCCTCGACAGTCTCGATGCCGTGTTGAAAGGCGGCGAGGACGGCAAGATCGTCATCCCCGGCGACGGCACGAAAAGCCCGATCGTTATCGCGGTCTCGCGGCTCGATCCCGACAGCGCCATGCCGCCGATGCATAAAAAGAAACCCGGCGAAGGCAATGCCCCGCAGGGCGGCGGCCCTCCCGGCGCCCCTCCTCCTCCGAAGCCGCTCACACCCGAGCAGGTCGGCCTCGTCCGTGCGTGGATTGACCAGGGCGCGAAGTAGCTTCTGATTCGCCCCCGCCATGGCGGGAGAGAAAGGGAGACACGACGAGGGAAATTTCCTATCGTCCGCGCGTGATGCATTTTCTTCGCGCCGGATTTGTGTTCATCGCGGCAATCCTCGCACTCGCGCAGGCGACGCACGCCATGGACCAGGTCATGTTGCGCAATGGCACGCGCGTCTCCGGCACCATCCTCGCGCAGTCGAAGGACCGCGTCATCATGCGCGTCGGCGAGGGCAACGCCGTCTATTCCAAAAAAGCAATCTGGCGCATCTACGAGGACATCACCGACCATCCGCCCGAGACCGGCGTGCTCAAGCGCGACGCACTCCCG
Organism: Chthoniobacterales bacterium; assembly: GCA_050737475.1. GTDB lineage: Bacteria > Verrucomicrobiota > Verrucomicrobiia > Chthoniobacterales > JAATET01 > JAATET01. The sequence goes on along the minus strand of JBOHXO010000016.1, from coordinate 7,336 downwards.
CCATTCTGGATTCCCCTCTCCGACCTCTACCACGAGGATTGGGTGAACTCGCTCAAGTCCGTCAAGGCCGGCCCCGTGACCGAGGAACCGCTGCACAACGTCCCCTACGTCTCGTTCCGCGCAAACACGATTTACGAGATGAACATCTACGGAAATCCCGCCGACCCCGCCGGCCTCGAGATCGGCTACTACGGCAACATGTGGTTTCATAGCAAGGACGCTCAAAAGCGCTGCCGCCAGTTCCTCTCCTCCTACCTCACCGGCCTCAACCAACTCCAGGCCGTCTATAAATTGAACGCCTCGGGCGGACGCGAAATGGTCTCCGGCCTCACGATCGAAATCACGCCGAACGTCTACGGCGGCTGGTGGATCGCCGCATGGAATCCCGCGAAGATGGACGCCGCGCGCTGCAAGGACGAAGCCGCATGGAAACTCGCGTGCGAAAAAAATCTCGCGATCATCAAGCAATCCACCGCCGGCAAAACCGAGTGGATGAAATATTCGCTCAAGGACGCCGCGAAGCGCTACCTGCCAATCGAGCGCATGATGGAGCAATAACCCGCCGCCATGGAAATTTTCCTCGTCCTGTTTTTCTTTTTGGTCGCGGTCCTCTTCATCACCTCGTTCCGCACCGGGACGCGCAACCCCGGCTCGCGCCGCAGACGTCGCAGCAATGGCGACGGATCAGCCGCATGGCTCGGCGGCATGGGCGGCGATGACGGCGGCTCGCACGGGCACCACGGCCATCATCACGGCTCGCACGATGGCGGCGGGCATTTCGGCGATGGCGGAGGCGGGCACTCCGGCGGCGGAGACTGCGGCGGCGGTGGGGACGGCGGCGGGCATTGAAAAGAAATATCCAATGATGAAACTCCTCCCTCTCACACTCGGCATTGCGGCCGTATTGTTCATCCACATCGCATCGGCCGAAATCACCAGCGACAAGGCGCTCCTCGATGCGATGCGCACGATCATGACGGAAAAGAGCGAAACGAAGCTCGATGCGCTCACCTACAAGGAAGGCATGTCCGACGCCGACAAGCAGATGTTCGCGCGCATGCGCAAATACATTTTCCAGGACGGCGAAATCGAAACGATCACGCTCGAGCCCCTGCCCGACAGAATGCGTGGACCGGCCATCATGAACGGCAAAAAACTCGAGCCCACATGCGAACCGGTCGGCTTGATCAAAATCAAATACAAAACCACCAAGGATGGCGACGGCATGTCCACCTCCGCGGCCTACGGCAAGGTCGGCGACGCCTACTGGCTCATCGGCACGAAAGCCACCGACCTGCATTGGAAGGGCCCGCCCGACAAACCGATCGGCTACATGATCATGGGTGCCGGGCAGAACAAGATTTCCGTCAGCATCAAATACAACGTCAGTGGCGTGGATCTGGAGCAAAAGGATACGTCCGCCTCCATGTCGTTCTACGGACAATACATCTCCTCCGTCACCATCAAGAGCAGCGACCCCGACGCGGATCTCACGCTGACCCTCCGCGACAACGGAGAGGAAATCGCCCAGGCCGGTCCTTACAAGGGCGTCGGCGAATGGACCTACGAACGGAAAAAGACGCCATGAGGTTCTCCATAATCTGCGCGTCCTTGCTCGCCACCCTCCTCGCATGTGGCGGCTGCAAGCCGAACGCCTCGTCGGACGACAAGGACCGCGTGAAGGTCGTGCCGCTCACCGCCAATGAACTCGCCGCGATCATGAACACGCGCGTCTGGAAATTCGTGCCGCCGCGCATCGAGGGCGCCGAGCGAACGGACTACGAATTGATGGTCTCGCTCAAGGGATCAGGTCCGCGTCACCTCCTCTCCATCGGCGGCACGTCGCCCGGCGTTCCGCTCACCATCGCGCTGCGCGGGGAGCACCCCATCGGCTCGGACAAGGACGAGAAACTAAGCATCTATCTCGGCTACGACGGCTCAAATGGCCAGACCACCTGCGAAAACTTTCTCCGCGGCCTCGGGGTCGGCTGGGACAACAACCCGAAGATCCGCGACGACCGCCGGATTTTTCTCCTTAGCGCCAGCAAGAGCGGCGCCTTTTCACCGGGTGATATGAATGGCGATGTCGTGCTTTATCTGCAGTGGGAGGAGCACAGGAAAAACCAATGACCCGGCAGCGCGCTCCATGGAGTTCGCTGCTCATCGGCACGTCCGCCGTCGCGACCGTTCTCTGCGTGCTCCTCGCCCTCGTCGGCTACGGCCGCCTCCCGCACGTGCCCGCGTGGTTTCCGCTGCTGCTCCTGCTGGCGCCGTTGCTGGCCCTGCCGTTCATCATCACGGGCTACTCGCTGCGCGACGGCATGCTCCTCATTCATCGCCCGGGCTGGGATTACAAGGCGCCGCTCGCCGATTTCGTCTCCGCGGAATTCACCCCGCACTCCATGTCAGGCAACATCCGCTTGTTTGGAAATGGCGGGTTCTATTCGTTCACCGGCCTCTACACGAATCCCCGCCTCGGCCGCTATCGTGCGTTCTGGACCGATCAGCGCCGCACCGTCGTGCTGGTTTTTCGCAAACGCAAAATCGTGATCTCGCCCGAGCATCCCGAGGCCTTCGTCGCCGAAATCCAGTCCGCCGCAAACCCCTTCGCTCCCACCACAAAATGAATCCCAATCCCCTCACCCCGATCGCCATTCTCCTCGCCGCACTCCTCATCGCCGGTGCGATTTATCTCCGTCCCCAACCCGCCGCAAATTCCACGCAGGCCTTCTACGGCAACGGCACCATCTACATCGTGGACCTCCAGAAAAAAGAAATCGCCAACATGATTCCCGCGAAGCAGTAATTCCCGCGTCCATGAAAAAATTCATCCCCTCCCTGCTGCTCCTCGCTGCAACGATCCTCACCGCGCGCGCCGAATCGTTCAGCGGCCCGGGCCCGGACGCCGGCGGCGACGGCAGCGCACTCACGATTCAATTCGAAAAAGACAAACCCGTCTTCTTCGAGAACGGCACCTTTAACGCCGACAAGACCTACATCGTCCGCCTTCGGCCCGACGCGAAGGGCGAATGGAATGTGGCCATCCTCGTCTATTCCGCGCACGGCAGCGAACAAACCCCGCCCGTCGCGGACAAGCTGCTCGCGACCTACAAATTCGCCGCGTCCGACACCGCCGCCGGGCTCAAGGCGGACAAGGAACTCGTCGTCCGCGACAAAGTGGATTGGCCGAAGGAACCCGCGCGCCTCCTCAAGTTCTACAAAAAGCACAAATCCGAATTCGAAAAAAACGCCGACGACTTCGACCCATCGAAGCAGGAGGACAAATGATCAAGCTCTCCCCTCCATGCTCTCCATGTCCCTCCATGATTAAACTCCATAACACCGCCTGGAGCCAGTCATGAACCCGAAGCACCGAAATTCGACAGGGGAAGGCTTTGAACAGAAGAGAACGAAGGTCATCCCCCTTTGTTACCTTCGTTGCCTTCTGTTCTCTTCCTCATTCCTTTTGCCTCAAAGGTAGGGACATCGCTCCGTCGCCGTCCGTAACTGCGCATTGAAGCTGCATTGATCCGTCCGTTACCAACGCGCCGCGTGGTAATATCCGCCGCCGCGATAGTATCCCCCGCGATATCCCCCACCCCAATACCCGCCGCGATTATACCCGCCGCGATAATATCCCCCACGGTAACCACCGCCCCAATACCCACCGCGATATCCCCCGCCCCACAAATAGGGCCGGTAATAACCCCCGCCGCCATATGCATACACCGGCCGCGAATAAACCACCGGCGCCGGCGCGACAGCGACCACCGAAGGCGCCCCCACCACGATGGGCGGCGGAGGCGGCAGCACTGCCACCGTTCCATCCGGATAAGTCACACAGCCGCTGATCAACACCGCGGCGCCTGCAAATACCAAGCCCTTCATCGGGCGAAGAATGTCCATGCCATAATAACGCGCGTCTTCGCGATCTATTCAACCACACCGCCATCGGATATTATCCTGATCGTCAGGCATGAGCTTCCCCCACCGATGATCGCAACGCACGCGACGCAGTCATGAACCCAAACTTCGCCGGCCTTGTTGCGATCGGCTTCGGCATCGCCGCCTTCGCCACTGCCTACGCATTCCTCCGTCCGCGCCCCATCGCGACACGGATCGCGGCATTCCTGCTGCTCACGCTGCTCTCGATTCCCGCCCTGCTCGTCTCGATTTACTACCTCCACGTTCTCCCGGAATGGGAATGGTTTTACACGCTGCGCTCGCGGACCGGCTCGGAATTTCTGGTCGTCCTCCCCGGCGCCGCCGCGGGCTGCTTCGCCACGATGCTGCCGCGGTTTTTCCTCGTCCTGCCGCTCAGCGGATTTCTCGCCATCGCCATCGTCCCCTACCTCAAGCCCTTCGTCGCCCCGCTTCACGACAGCGAACTTCGCGATCAATGGGCCGGCGACGCCTGCCAGCAAAGCACCCTCTCCACATGCGGCCCCGCCACCGTTTGCACGATTCTCAAAGCCCTCGGCGAACCGGCCTCGGAGCGCGATGTCGCCCACGCAGCCTTCACCTACGCCGGCGGCACCGAGGCCTGGTATCTCGCCCGCTACTTGCGCGGCCGGGGCTTCGCTCCGCACTTCGAATTTCGCGACACCTTCGCCCCCGACGCCGGCCTGCCAGCCATGGTCGGCGTGCGCATGGGTGGCATGGGACATTTCATCGCCGTGCTCGCCGTGTCCGGCGACGGAGTCACATTCGCCGATCCCATGGGCCGCGGCGTCGAGCACCTGCCCATGAGCGACTTCCTGCGCACGTATCATTTCACCGGCTTCCACATGACCGTGCCTCCCCGCACATCGTCTTGAAATCGCGACCTCGGACCCTCCCTTCGCGCCGATGCGAGGGCACGACACCTGGACGTTGAGCCAGCAATCAGGAACGCAGGAAATTCTCTGCGTAAATCTGCGCAATCTGCGGATACCAACTTGAAACAAATCGCGGAATCCCTCAGCCTCGCGCGACCTATGAAATATCCCCTGCTCATCGTTCTCTGCGGCCTCTCCCTCAACTGCCTCGCCCTCGAGGACACCCCGGAAAACCGCGCCAAGGAAGCCGACCGCTACCTCTCCGCCACGCCCCCCGCCGAACTCTTCGCCGACATGACCGCAAACATGGCGAAGAACATGCCCGAGGGGCAGCGCGAGCAGTTCACCACGATGATGACCAAGAACCTCGACATCGCCGCGCTCTCCGAGGCCATGAAGCAGAGCATGATCAAGGTCTTCACCGCCGACGAGCTCCAGGCCCTCGCGAATTTCTACAGCTCGAAGGAAGGCAAATCCGCGATGAAAAAATTCGGCGTCTACATGGCCGACGTCATGCCCGTGATGCAGTCCGAGATCCAGAAAGCCTTCCAAAAATCCCAGGAAGCCAGCAAGCCCGCCGCCGCGACTCCCGCCCCCGACGCCAAGGAAAAGACCGAATAAGCCTTCGGCCAACGCGCCAGACGCGCGCATTGCAATCACTCAAAGGCAGGGTCTCCCGCGCCACGGGAGGCCGTCGCCTTGGGGACTCGGCGCAAGGATTTCCCTGCCAAAAGGTATTCCGTCAACCCCTGCAGTGAAACCTCCCCGCCTCCTCCGTTTCCTCCTGTAAAAATCCGTGGAGGCTCCGTCCGCCCTCAGTGCAGCAGGATCGGATACGGCGGATCGTATTTGTTGCAGCGCAGGTCGTATCTCTCGCCCGCCTTCACCTTTTTCCAAAAGATCACCTGCACGCGGCCGTCGCCCTGCACCAGCAATCCGCCCAGCGCGGACTTCGTGAGCACGCGCCAGCCCTTTCGCTTGAAGTCCCGCTCCGTCATCACGTCCTTCTGCCAGTCTCCCGAGGGATTTCCCTGGTAGGAATAATTGCACGCCAGCAGCACGTAGCCCTCGTGCGTCACGGAAAACTCCGTGTGCCCCTGCATGTCCTTGTCCGGCTTGAAAATGTTCGCGCTCTTCGCCGTCAATTGCTTGGGAATCTCCATCCACGCCTTCGGCCCCTTGCCGATCGCGAGCGGCACTTCCTTCATCCGCGCCACATCGAGCCCCGCCGGATTCGCCGCCATCTCCTGAAGCCCCGCCACCGCGGAGCCCGCCACCGTCACAAGCACGAGGAGAAAGAAGGGGAACTTCATGGCGTCACTTTCCAGTCCCACCTTTTCCTCCGCAAGCCGATTTGCCACGCAGCTGGCAGGCTCAAATGCGTGTCGGCAATTGGCATCCTCGCGCGATGCCTGGTGAAGTATTGTGTCTTAATTGCCTTGCAATCCGGGCTTTTTGCGTCTATCGAAAAATGGCCTTCCAAAGGATTCCCCCTCAATGAAAATCCTCCCTCCGCTTGCCGCAGGCCTGCTTTTGGCGTCTGCAGCACTCACTCAAGCCGCGCTCACAGTCTATGAGCCCTTCGATTATCCCGATTTCACCTTTACCGACGGCACGCCGGTCACCGGTGCGGGGCTCACAGGCACCGCCACCGTGCGAGACTCGTTCGACCTTACAGGTTCGAGCTTCGTAAACTTCGACCTCTTCTACCCCGATCTGCCGACCACGGGCGAATCGGTCTCGACGCCGGGAGGCACCAATACCCGCATTCTTGAAACCCTCGCAACCCCCCTTTCCAGCGGGACGGTATGGATCAGTGTCCTGGTTCAGAATGGCGGCAATTCGGGTGCCGTGCCGGTGGGTTTTCTATTGAACGGAGATCAACCGTCGAGCGTGTTTGCCGGCTTCGTCAATGGAGTCTCGACGACTGACACTGCTTTCGGACTCGGCACCAAGCCCAGCGGGACGGCCGCCTCGATCACCACGTTCACGACTGCAGGCCCGAGCGTGGCTATTAGCAATACGGCGGTTCATTTGATTGTCCTCTCCATCGCTTTCAACACTTCGGGCAACTTCGACACGATCAACCTCTATATTGATCCGATCGTCGGGCAGTCGCTGGGAGCTCCCAATTCGACAGTCACCACTCTCGATGTCGGAACGATTACAGGCGTCGGTCAGGATCGCGCAGGTGGAGTCGGCTTCTCCACAGATGAAATTCGCATCGGCGATAGCTATGCCGACGTCGTGCCCTTTGCAGTGCCCGAGCCGCGAGTCTTTGCGCTGCTCGGCGCGGGAGCATTGATCATGGTGACGTTTCGCCGCCGCTCGCATCGCGCGTAGACGCGCGCGACGCTTTGTCCATCCAACGGCATGGCTATTCAGCTCTCGGCGTGGTCCCGAACAACCTGCGCACCGACCTGAAGACCGAGATCGACACCCACATGGGCGTCGGTCTCGGCGCCGTGGTGAGCTACAGCGAAGACAGCCAGGGCGAACTCTACGTCACGGTGTTCGAC
>JBOHXO010000015.1:0-2594 GCA_050737475.1 Chthoniobacterales bacterium | reverse complement strand
GCTGCTCGGCGGCGGATTCCTGCTCCAGCCGGGCGTGGCGGTGAAGGTCCCCGACTCGCCGTTTCTGCTCGCACCGCAGCGCGATCCCCTCGTCGTGAGCATCACCGGGGCGCCGTCGCCGGCGATTTATTTCGACAATCACATCACCGACACAGCGACGCTCGACATCGGACTCGCCACGCACAACGGCGGCGCGCGCACGCTCATCATCAAGGCCGACCGTCGCGCACCGGTGGACCTCCTCGTGCAGGTCACGAACATCGCCGTCATGCACGGTTTCTCCGTCGTGCTGGCCACCTCGGAGAAAAAATGACCGAGGCCACGCATCGCCTGCGGCTGCTCTTCGATTGGGCCTCGGCGCAGGATACGCCCCGCCGCCTCGCGTTGTGGCTGTTCGCCGCGCTGCTCATTCACGCCGGTGCCTTCCTGCTCTTCCGCGTCACCTGGCCGCCCGCAGCGCCGGTGCGGATTTCCGACGCCAATATTTACGTGCTGCTGCCCGGTTCGCCCGACGAAAAACGCCTCGCACCATTTCTCGCGGCCGCCGATCCCGCGCTCTTCGCGCCGGAGCGTCCCCACGGCCACGAAATTCCCGCGCCCGCGATTCCGGCCTACCGCCCGAGCTTTGCCGTCGCTGTCCCCCAGCCCGTGCCGCTGCCCGACGCCCAGTCGCGCATGCTTCCGCCGCTCATCCGCGACACCGGCCCGGTGCCCGTGGCCGACGAATCCGCTCCAGCCACATTATCTCCCTCGCCGGCCGAACGCACGCAGGTCATCTTTTCCTCGACGCTCGGCGACCGCGCGCCAAAGGACTGGCCGCAGATGAAATTCACCGCCCGCCCCGGCGACGAACTCGCACCCGCGCGCTTCCTCATCGCCGTGGCGCCGGACGGACGCGTGCTCCACATCGTGAAGGACAGCCCGCACGACGTGCTCGACGACGATGCGTCGCAATACCTCATGCGCCTCCGCTTCAACCGCGGCGCGGATTCGCAGGTGATGTGGGGCACGGCGACTTTTTACTGGGGCCTCGACGTGAAGCGCGAGGAACCGCGGTGATTTCGCTCAGCCTCGGCAGCCTCGTGGGCGTCTACGCCGCCGGGCTCGTCCTCGTCGGACTGCTGCTCTGGCTTTGCACGGGACTCGCGCGGGGAAGCGCCGAACGCCGCCGCCGCCGCTGCTGCATTCAATGCATGTTTTGCGGCGCAATCTACGAAGCCACCGCAGCGGGACCGTTGCATGTCTGCCCGCAATGCACGCACCCAAACGAACGCACACCGCCTCCCGCCGTCTGAAAAGACCGTGCACGTTTTTGCGTCATGGGGAAGATTGTGGTTGCAAAGGACGTTTGCCAGCCGATTGACTGGAAATTCCCTTTTTTAAGCCCATTTCAGTTAAAGCATGAGCGAACGCAGAGTAGTAATCACCGGTATCGGAATCGTCAGCCCAGTGGGCATGGACACCGCGACCTTCTGGACAAGCCTCAAGGAGGGTGTCAGCGGCATTCACCGGTTCGACGCGTTCGACTCGACGGAATACGACTGCAAGATCGCCGGCGAGATCAAGGAGTTCAACGCGGCCTCGTATTTTAAGAATCCGAAATCCGTCAGGCGCACCGACCGCTTCACGCAATTCGCCATGGCGGGAGCGAAGATGGCCGTCGAGGATTCCGGTCTCGATCCGTCGAAGGTGGATCCGCATCGCGTCGGCGTGATGATCGGCTCCGGCATCGGCGGTTTGTATAGCATGGAGGAAGAAGCCCGCCGCCTGCACAGCCGCGGTCCGTCGCGCGTCTCGCCCTTCACGATCGCCATGATGATCAGCAACATGGCATCGGGAATCGTCTCGATGGAATACGGCTTCAGCGGGCCGAACATGTGCATCGTCACCGCCTGCGCCACCGCGAACAACTCGCTCGGCGAAGCATGGCGCATCATCAAATTTGGAGACGCGGATTGCATCGTCGCCGGCGGTTGCGAAGCCACCATCACACCGCTCGGAATTTCCGGCTTCGCCGCAATGAAGGCACTGAGCTGCCGCAACGACGAGCCCGAGAAGGCCTGCCGTCCGTTCGACAAGGACCGCGACGGCTTCATCATGGGCGAAGGCGCGGGCGTGCTCATTCTCGAGGAACTCGAACACGCGAAGGCCCGCGGCGCGCAGATCTATTGCGAGCTTTCCGGCTATGGCGCGACGGCCGATGCGTTCCACATGACCGCCCCGCTCCCCGAGGGCGACGGCGCAGCAAGGGCCATGAAGATTGCGATGCAGCACGCCGGCGTGAATCCGTCGGACGTGGATTACATCAACGCCCACGCGACCTCGACGCCGCTCGGCGACATTTGCGAAACGAAGGCGATCAAGTCCGCGCTCGGCAATGCAGCGATGACGACCGCAGTGAGTTCGACGAAATCCATGACCGGCCACCTGCTCGGCGCGGCCGGCGGTGTGGAAATGGCGGCTTGCGCGCTCGCGATCCGCGACGGCGTCATCCCGCCCACCATCAATCTCGACAATCCCGATCCCGAGTGCGACCTCGACTACGTGCCCAACACGGCCCGCGAGAAAAAGGTGCGCGTCGCGATCAACAATTC
>JBOHXO010000014.1:0-4909 GCA_050737475.1 Chthoniobacterales bacterium | reverse complement strand
GTCCGGCGCTTCCGTGCGGGATTTGCGAAAGGCGGAAAGATTTTTCAACAAGGGCGCTTTCAATTCCGGTTTCGACGCGGCGTGCTTGGCCAGCAGCCGGGCGCATGCCTGGACGAGTTCGTATTGCGCATACGTCTCGTAGGGTGCCGTTGATTCCAACGGAATAACGCGCGGGATGATGTTCAACAGCGATTCATCCATGCGGGTAAATTCGAAGGACGCGATACTTCGGATAAAGTCGGCCTGGGTGCTGCAGTAGGCGTATGCGGTTGGTGAGGGATTGTGCGCGTCGGTGCCGGGGAAGAGATGGGCCAGCAGTGCGGCGGCGCGATTTTTCTCCGCGGTGCGTTTTTTGTCACCCTTTGGATAAACTTCACGAGTGGACATCTCCGCCAGCGTATCCCGCACGGACAGGCATGCCATTTCGCCATATTCGCTGCGGAAGTCCGCCAGCACATGTTCGGTCTGCTTGTCGCTCGTTGCGGGGAGGAGGCGCTTTTCGACGATCTTCGATGCAAGCGCCGGATCGCAAAGCGGGCGGTCGAGCAGTTTCAAGGCGAGTTGTTCTCCCGATTTTGGATAATAAAACAGCAGGCGCTTCACGGCGTCGCGTCGCGCAAGTCCCAGCGGTCCGTGCTCGACGTCGTTCAAGAGCGATTGCTCATGCGCGGCGGGAGTGAGGCCGAACCAATCGGCCTTCGTGGCTGCGGAGAGGGTGGGGTTTTCGGTCTGCGAGTTGACGACGAGGCAGAGTGAGGGTTGATAGCGCACGGCGTTGAGGTTGCGGTTGACGATCTGGCCGATGGTCACGAAGCAAATATCCCCAACCTTCACGTTGTAAGTTTCGAAGTAGCGCTGATGCCGCTGTGCGCGCATGGCATCGTTGATCGTCAAAACGCCGTCGGGCATTTTTTCGGGGTCGCGCGGGTCGTATTCCACGGAGAACCAGCGGGCCATGAATCCCTTTCCGACCGTGAGTTTCGTCGGATGGGTGTCCTGTAAATGCTCGATGAGGGCGGGCAGCGCCTTGCAACCCCGCCGCACGAGTTCGCGCACCACGGGCGAGGCATGCGGCTTCGGCGAGCCCATGATGCCGCCGCGAAACTCAGGATCCTCGTCCAGCGCGAGAAATCCGCCGGCCCACGCCATGGAATCGAAGCCGACGCCATCGTTTGAAATCTCCTGCAGCTTCGAGATGAGTTCTTCGTCCGGCAGTTTTGAAAGATCGGCTGACGCCGGGTCTGCGGCGTGCGCCTGCAAAATGGCGAATGAGATGACGAGCGCGATGATGGGGGCTGCGTGCATGGGGGAACCTGTTCGAGAAACAACGCGAGGAACGCCGATTTATTAATCGGAATTCCGCTGCGCTGCGATGAAAGAGCCCATGAGCGCGGCGATACGCTGCGTCTCGTAGATGTGCATAAAATGGCCGGCGCCGGCAATTCGCTCGATGTTGATTGGCGGGAGCAATGTTGTGGCGCGTGCGGCGTCGAAGCGCGGAGTGTCTGCACCGATGTAAAGCACGGGTGCGGAAATTTTCGACAGAACCGTAGCGGCATCGAGTCCTCCGATTTGTTCCGGCAGAAATCGCAGCACGGCATCAGGCGCGGAGCACATTGTGCGAATGATCGCTTCGCAGCGTGTGTCGCGCTCGTGCGGCAGGAAAAATCCCTCGCGTAGCGCGGCGGCGAGGCGATCGCGAAAATCCGGCTCGTCGAGCCACTCGCGGAGTTTTTGCAGGCCGGCGAGGACGTGTGGAGCGGCGGGAAGGCTGCCGTCGAGATTGATGAGGGCGCGTGGGTGAAGCCGGCCTGAGGCTGCGGCCATCAAGGTCAACGCGCCGCCCATGCTGTGGCCAAGCAGGACGGCGTTCTCGATATTGTGCTCGATGGCGAACTCGACGACGGCTGCGGCGTAGTTCGCAAAGGCTGGCTGGAAGCCGTCGAGCGGAGTTTTTCCATGGCCGGGCAGGTCGGGCCGGAATATCCGGAATTCGCTATCGAGGTCCCCGGCCAGCGCGTCGAACTGGCTGCTTTCGCAGCACCAACCATGGATGCAAAGCAGCGGGATCGGTCCCGAGCCGGAGACTTCGAAGTGCAGTCTCACGCCAGATGATCGAGGACCAGCCGTGCGAATTCGGACGGCATTTCCAGCAGCGGGACGTGGCCCATGCCGGGAAGAATGGCGAGCCTTGCGCCGGGAATGCCATTGGCGAGTTCGTGCGCGCCCGTCGGTGGAGCGCAGATGTCCTCCGCGCCGGCGATGACCAGCGTGGGCGCGGCGATATTTTTGAACCAGCACCGGGAATCGAAATTGACCAGCGCGTCGAACTGCCGGGATTGCCCGTCGAAGGTCTGCGGATTCGCGAGCATGGCCGCGATGGTGGATTCGATGTTCGCCGGGTTGCTCAAAAAACGATTCGAGTAGACCCATGGCAGCGCGGCCTCGCAGAGCGACGCGGCGGGATGGCCTTCCCCGCGCCGGGCGAGCAGCCGGCGAAATGCGGCGGTGGTGACGGCGCTGAATTTAAGAAACGTGTTGCTGAGGATCAACCTGTCCACGAGGTGCGGATGCTCTGCCGCGAGCGTCTGCGCGATGGCGCCGCCGAGGGAATGGCCAAGGACATGCGCCTTCCCGATGCCGAGCGACTGCATGAGGCCGGCGGCGTCCGCGGCCAATTCCGCGACGGAATACGGACCGGCGGAATTTTCGCTACGGCCGGAGTCGCGATTGTCGAACAGCAGCAGGCGATGGTGTGCGGCGAGTTCGCGGCGGACGAGCGCCCATTGCGTGAGGTCGCAGGTGTAGCCGGCGATGAGAACGAGCGGCGGGCCGTGGCCGTCGAGTTCGTAGTGGAGGTTGATTCCGCCGGAGTTGAGGACTGGCATGGCGTGTTTTTACGGTGTGTCAGCTCAACGGCGGGAGGGCGGAGTCTCAGTCGTCCGCGTCGGCCTTGAGGTCGTTCGTGTCGGAGATGAGCCACCTGCCGTCCACTTTTCTCAATGTCACCTTGAACGAGTGTTTGAGCTGGTCGCCGCGGCTTTTCATCGTGACGGTTGCCTTGCCGTCGTCCTCGATTTTTGCCTTCGAGGCGCTGAAGCCTTCGTCGGGATAATCCTGCCCGCAGATGACCGGATCGGAGTCCATGCCGTCGGCGATAAGCGCCTTGTAGGCCTTGAGAAAGCCCTTCGTGACGGCGTCGGAGGAGAGCACGAATTTCTGCGTGTCGCCCTTCGCGAGCAGGACCTTCATGTAGGCGTCGTAGAATGTTTGCGCGGCGGCCTTGGGCGAGGAGGATTCATCCGCGGCCAGCGCGGGAAGCGCGGAGAAAAGTGCGAGAGCGAGCAGGCCGAGTGCGGGCGTGATTTTGCGAATGGCGTTCATTGGTGTGAGGAACGCGGAAAGATTATTCGCCGGTGCGGGAGGAAGCAATTCGCACATTTGCGTGCGGCGCCGATTATTTTTTCGGCTGCAGCTCGATAATGATCGTATCCGATTTGGAGCCGTCGCCGATGGATATCGCGTCCAATTTCAAGCGGCTTTTGGTGCGGACCGGTTTCGAAGGATGAATTATAAGCGTCATGTTCAACGAGGCGGATGCCGCGATGGCTTCCGAAAAGTAGCCGCTGTGGCGGATGGCTGTGGTGATGTCGCGGCTCCTGAGGATGACCCGAAATTTATAGCCAATCAAGTTTCCGGCCCGGAGATGGAAGCTGTCGGAATTCGCGCCGACGTTGGTGATCGAAATCGGAACGTGAATCGACTTCGTATTCCTGACCTTCACCACGAGGCGTTGAACTTCATTTCCATAGTGGTCCCTGCCGGCAGTGGGATTTTTGCCCGCGACGATGTCGGGCTGGAATGTGATGATTGGCGTGCCGGCGTCGAGATGGTAGCCGCCGATGCTGCCGTAATTTGTGAAGCCGAAATCGCTTCCGGACGCCGTCTTTCCGGTGCCCTGCACGGAGACATAGTAGATGCCCGGGGAAATGTCGGTGGTGACGCTGGCGGCGGGCGTGGAACTGAACGGAGAGCCGGCCACGATGCTGCCGTCGGAGCGGTAAAGTTTCACGTAGGCGGCCATGTTTCCACCGGGCACAACCGGCGTCGCGGTGACGGCAAATGGGCCCGGTGATTCGACATCAATCTTGTAGAAGTCAATCTCTCCGGTCTTTCCGATGAACGCATCCTGGGAGAAACGGCCATTCGTGGGAAAAATCTGCGTGGCGGTGGCAATGCTGCTCGCGGCGTCGGAGGCGGCGTAGCCAAAGCCATTGGTGCCGCTCGAGATGATTGCGAGATCGTTCTCGGTGTTGTTGGCAAACGGATACTCGCCCTTGCTCCATTGCGTGATTCCCTCGTAATACCCCGCGCCCATGATCGGAGCCCAGCCGAGCGGACCGTTTCCGTGGCCCTCGTAATATTCCTCGCTGGTCGTGCCGTCGTGGCTGAGGCCGAACGTATGCCCCGCCTCGTGCGCGATGACCTCCGCGCAATCCTTCGGATCGCTGGTTGCGAACGCCCAGCATGGGACCGTGCTGGAGTAGAAGGAACCGCCGTCCGAAAAGGAACCGAGGAGTGCGATGCCGCCGACGGATGAACTCTTCAGCCACTTGTTGGTCGGTGTGACGATGCAGCGCATGCGATGGCCGATGGGGGCGGCGTAGTAGCGCGTGACATCGGTGGTGATATTGATGTTGAACGGCAGGTAATCCTCCTTCACGCGCGCCCACGTTTCCTTGATTTGCGTGGAGGTAAGGCGCGCCGGCTCCGCGACGATCGGCGTGTCGCTCCAGTCGCTGTCGTTGACGATCTCGCCGTCGAAATCAAGATAGAGAACCGCCGTGGCATTGGGCCGGCTGTTTAAAATCGGCACGACTGCAGCGGCACTCTGCGGTGCGGTATTTGC
>JBOHXO010000013.1:0-4581 GCA_050737475.1 Chthoniobacterales bacterium | reverse complement strand
GTTTTGCACGCCGGAATTCGGAGACATGGTCAAATCGCGCACGCTCATCTCGTAGATCACCATGTCCGTCGGCGACTCGAGCTTCGGGCCCGGACGCACGGGAGCCGACATCGGAGCGATGCGTGCGCGGGTGCTGCTGGCGACAGCGTTCACAGCGTAGGGATCCATCACTTCGCGCTTCGCATCGAGGCCGGGACCGGTGAGCGCGTAGGTGTAAAATTTCCCCTTCAGGTCGCCGGTCACCGCTGCGTTCCACAGCCCGTCGGAGCTCTGCTTGAGCGGGGTTGCGGTTCGGCCCGCGTCGCCCGTGGCCGCGTCGTAGAGCACCACGCTCACCGACTTCGCCGTGGGGGAGAAAAGTTGAAATGCCGTGCCCTCGGGAGCGTAGGTGGCGCCGGGGCCATGCGGGGCAGGTGGCGGCTTCGCGGCCTCCGGCGTCGCGTCGGGTTCCGCTGCGAACATGTGCAGCGGGAGCAAAAGAAAAAGGAGGAGGTGACGCATGAGGGGAAGCGCGGTTCGGGGTTTTTATTTCGGCGCAGCCGCGGCGTAAAGCAGGCGGACGGACGCGATGTTGACGTAGTTGTAGCTCGCGGCGCCGCCGCCATTGCCGGCGGTGTAGCGTTCGTTGTTTTTCAAGTAGCTCATATTCCGCGAAAACTCGTCCTCGGAAATGCGGATGGTGTAGTGGTCGCCGCGCTTGAAGTCGGCGTTCACGACGGACGAAAGATCGCGCCGGTTCCAATCGCCGGATTGAGGCATCACGACGTAGCCCGAGGCGACCGTCGCGCCCGATGAATTGCGGATATCCAGCTTCTTCACCGCGCAGGTGACGCCGGTATTGACCGGTCCGGCGCCATTCGAAAACTCCACGCGCACGAGATAGCGTCCGGGATTTTTCACCTCGAAGTTTTTTGTCACGCATTCGTCGCCGGGCCTGCCCCAGTTTTCAAAATGATCGCCGGCGAGATTGCCGCCGCGATTTTTCAGGGCGGTGGCGGGGATGATTTGCTGCTGGTCCTCGCCGCGCCACGCACGGCCCGGGGTGGGGTGGGAGACATTGCCGGATTTGAGGTCCACCGCCTGCACGGCATAGCAATGCACGACCTGCGATGGGGAGTCGCCGCCCACGTCTTCCATCCATTTCGTTTGCCGGACGTTTTGATCACGCAGTTTTCCGTCGCAGTAGATGTTGAACGAGACGTTCGCCGCGTCGTCGTGACTGTAGTTCAATTCGACCCGTCCGTGGTCGAGCGTGATGCCTTCGCCTTTCCACTCCGGCTGCGAAGGCCCGAAAATTGCGCGTTCGCTGGCGACATTCACGTTTCGAACCGGCGGCGAATCCTTCCCAGCCGATGGAGCCGCGAGAAAAATTTCCCAATCGTTGGTGGGCTTCAATGCGCTGGCGGCGACGAAATCCCCGGCGACCGTTTTCCCGTTGAGCTCGACGCGGTCCACCGTGCAGACGCCGGCGGTGAATGATCCTTCGGTCGGAAGATGGACACGGACGAAATTCCGCGTGCCGCGATACGGAAAATTTCGCAGCTCGATGGCCTTCGCGGATTGGAATGTTTCGTTGCGCAATTTCGCGGTGATGAACGGCGCGAACCGGATGCCGTCCCACGAAGTCTCCAGGCCGAACACCACGTCCTGCACCATCGAGAGATAGCCCGCGACGGACCAAAGCTGCCGGCGGGAATTGATCACCGGGCCCTTGCGCGGGCCGTCGTCCACATGCGACTTCCCGGTGACGAAATCGTAGTTCTCCATGTTCGAGAGATTGAGCGCGGCGAGCTGCATGAGCGATTGGATGCCGGCATTCACGGCGCTCGTGTTTCCGGCCTTCTGCGCGGCCTTGATCCAATACGCGGTGACGAACGGCCAGATGCCTTGATTGTGATAAACCGGCACGGATTTTTCCTGCGGCCAGACGACCGGCGGCCCATGCGGTCCCGTGGGATAATTGCGAATGA
Organism: Chthoniobacterales bacterium; assembly: GCA_050737475.1. Classification (GTDB taxonomy): domain Bacteria; phylum Verrucomicrobiota; class Verrucomicrobiia; order Chthoniobacterales; family JAATET01; genus JAATET01. The sequence goes on along the minus strand of JBOHXO010000013.1, from coordinate 2,611 downwards.
CCGCACTGGCGCGGTCCGGGTCGGCGACACCGCAAACGATGGCGAGGGATTCGCCGAGGAGATCGAAACGCGAAACGGGAATTGCGCAGGCGCCGTCGTCGGAAAGCAAATAGGTGCGGTAGAGGCCCGACTGCGGATCGTAGAGGTGCGTGTTGATCGCGGTCTTCAACTCCGCGGCCCATTTTGTGTATCGGGCGGCGCGTTCGTGTTGCTTGAGCACGAGCGAATATTCCGCCGCGCGCTGGAGCAGAAAATACTCGAGCGCATTTACGGACAGCGATTTCGACATCGCGATGGCCAGCACGTTTTCCTTCGTCCAGCCGGGGTAGGTTTGCTCGCGCCAGTCGAGGAACGATTGCTCGCCGCGGTAGAGGCCGTCCTGCGGATCGAAGATGAGCCGGCGGTCCTGTTCGATGCTGTCGCAGAGGATCGGATAAACCTTTTCCAGAAAATCGCGTCGCTCGTTTCCGGAGAGATATTTGAGCGTTTCATCCGCGCCCATGGTCCAGACGACGCGGTCCGTGGAAACGGGGTAACTGCCGCCCGAGCCGGTGTCCTGGATGATTTGGTTGGCCAGCCCGCCTTTCACCGAGGGCTTCGTCACGGAGGCCTTGAAGAGCAGGGAATTGACCGCGCGTTTTGGATCGAAGCCCGCCAGCGAAAGGCGCAGGGAGTAGGCGAGGTCGCGCGTCCAGACGTATTTCCAATACTCGCCGGTTTGATACGCCTCGATGGAAACCGGGGCGTCGTTCCCGTAGGCGCCGTCGTTGATTTGCGGGACGGAATTTTGCACGGCCTCCGAGACCGCCATCGCATAGAGCCCGTCGAAGAGCAGATTGCCGGTGCGAATGCCCGGGTGGGCGGAGGTTTCCGAAACCGTGATGCGCTTTTCCTTGTTGTCGCGCAGGTTGACGTTGGTCGTGAGTTCGTAAGTCCGCGCGTCGCCATCCTTTTGAAGCGAGATCGTGGCTTTGTCCGGCCCGACGGAAAGCGACTGCGACAATTCCGCCCGGAGCGGGATCGCTGTGAGCAGAACGCCGATCCCCAACGCTGTGGAAAACGCTCCAGGAAAATGCCGGTTAGCGCCGGGTCTATGAATCACAAAGGGGGATGGCACGCGGCGCAAAATTTCGTGGCGATTCGCACGTGCGGCAATGGGGGGAGCGGTTGACAGTTAACTCACGCATGGCAGGGGTTGCCGTGGCGGTGCATAAAGTCCGACACATCCGACGGAATGAGCCTCGAAATGGGCCTGCTTTCAGGCGGAAAATCGAAAATTTACAGTGACGTTAACTGGTAAATTTCAATTGTTTGGACGCGTTCGGTGAGGCGGGGGAATCTTGATGGAAATTCGGACGTCACAAACGTCCATCCCCTAGTTCAACAAAAACCCCTCCTATGAAAACATCGCTTCGTATCGCACTTCTCCTGCCTGCAGTCGGAATGCTGGCCTTCACTCACACAACCAACGCCGCAAGCACTGCCGGCGACAATGCCTCGAACGTGCCCTATGACGACGGCTGGCAGAATGGCGACAACGGCGGCTTCGGCTTCAGTGCCTGGACATTGAATACCACGGGAGGTGTGGCCGGCCGTTTCATTGGAAACTCCACGGGCCTGGCCAGTCCGGGCGCCAATATCAACGTCGGCGGTGAGTCATTCGGCATGTATGGCGCTTCAGCGTCCCAATCGAACGCGTTGCGCGATTTCACCGGCTCCCTCTCGGTGGGGCAGACCTTCAGCATCCAGCTCGCGGTCAATTTCCGCAACGGCTTCAAAGGCATTGACCTCCTCGCCACGAGCACGCCGATCTTCACTTTCAACACGGTCGGCGATGACTACGTCGTCAGCAACGCTACGACCGGAAACGGAAGCATCGGAAATGCCTACAGCGACAATACTGCATTCGCGGTGTCCGTGACGCAGACGAGCGCGGGCGGCGGAACATGGTCAATCATTCGGAGCGGCGGCGTTTCGGATAGCGACAGCGGCACCTATACGGGCGTTGCCACGGGCTTCAAGCTCTTTGTCGGCAACACCGATGGCGGCAGCCCCAATGATTTCTTTTCCAATAGCATGACCGTCTCGGCGGTGCCGGAATCCTCCACATGGGGAGCTCTTATGGGCGCTCTCGCGGCGCTTCTGGTTTTCCGCCGCATCCGTACCCGCGCGCGGCTTCACTAATTTGGATTTCGAGCAATCGGGGGATTGTTCGTGGAGATAAGGCCGCACGGGATGCCCCGTGCTGCCTTTTCCATTTTTTCGGAGGCCCATCACGGTAGAGTTAACTGCTTACCATGGTGTCACTGGACAGAGATCAAGCCCGCCTTACTTTGCTTAAGCTTAACGGAACCCCATCCACAGCCCGAACGAATCCCTCCCGCTTCGCAAATCATGAAAGCAAAAATCCCCTCACTGCTTGTGCTCTCCGCCGCCGGAATTCTCATGCTAAGCGGCAGTGCGATCGCCCAGATCATCGCTTACGATCCCTTTGTCATCGGAGCCGATCCCGCGAATGGAGAATATTCCGCGGGCCCCATTGTCACGCAGGATCCCACAGTCACGGGTTGGAATTTGCCATGGTTCGAAAGCTTTCCCTCGACTTCCGCAC
>JBOHXO010000012.1:0-4919 GCA_050737475.1 Chthoniobacterales bacterium | reverse complement strand
GAACAATTCCGCCTGGGCGGAGTCGGCGAGCGCGGAGCGATTCAATGCGAAATCCAGCCCCATCAATGCGTAAGAGCGGACATACTCGTCGGAGTCCGAGAAGGCTTTTTTCACCAGCGGAGAGATCGCCGCGTCGCCAGTCTTCGCGATAGCCAGCGCGGCGTCCTTTCGGATTTCCTCCGAGGGATCGTTCAGGAAGGGAGCAAGCAGCTGGACGGCGGCGGGCGGCGGGGAATCGCCCAGCAGGTCGCACGCGCGATTGAGCGGCGCTTCCGGCAGGACGTTCGTGGCGGTCGGCTTCACGAGAACTTTGTAGAGCGAGGCATCGCCCAGCAACTCGAGAACGACCGGGTGCGTCCGTTCCCCCAGGCTCCGCAGGATGTGCATGTCGTCTGATGAGTCACTGCCTGCAGTGGATTTCAGAACAAAATTTTTCGTGAATGAAGCGACTTTGTCGTCCGTCCAAAGTTTTGCCGCCTGGGTGCCGGCTTCCAGGTCTTCGTTGGCCTTGCTGAGTTCTTCCCAATATTGAGGATTCTTCACGATGTCCTTGAATCCCCAACTCGCGTTGTTGCGATGCCATGCCATCACAACAATGATCACGATGATCGCGAGTCCGGCCAGGCACAGGAGCGGCAGATTCATCGGCTGATTGCGTGGTGAAGGGGAGGCGGAAGCATCGAGAAGGAGTGCGTGGCGTTCATTGCGACTCCCGCTGCAAAATCATTTCGAGACGGTGGCGTCTGTGGCGTTTTTGATGACGAGGGCGGGCTTGCCGGTTTTCAAATCGAGCCGGTAGATGGCGATTTGTTTTGCGCCATTGGGAGTGTGGTTGCAGAGGATTTCGTGGTCGTTGATCCATGCGGGATGCCAGGCGAAGAGTTCGGCTTTCGTGATCTGCGTGGCCTTGCCGGTGGCGAGGTCGAGCTGCCAGATCGCGGGCGGCGGACCGTCCCAATCGGGGCGCTCGATGTCCTCACCCATGTCCACGTCAATGAGGAGCGATTTGCCGTCCGGCGAGGGGGCAAGTTGTGCGCCGCTGTTCAGGCCCGCGTTGGGAAAGAGATCCGAGAGTTTCCACTTTTTGAGTTCCTTGCCGCGGAGGTCAATACGGTAGAGGAAATCGAGATCCTGGCAGAAAAGCGATTTGCCGTCGGCGGCCCAGGCGGCGCCCCAGAGAGTCTGGTGATTCGGGCCGGATTTTTTGACATAGCGGAAGCCGGCGCCGTCGGAATTCATAACGCCGATGTGCCAATCTCCGTCCACAAAAAGGTAGAACGCGATTTGTTTTCCGTCGGGAGACCAGATGGGATGGTGGCAATTGTCGCTGGGGATGTTGTTCTTGAAGGCTGTGATTTTGCCGGACGCGAGGTCCACGACTTCGATGCGGGGGCTTTCCTTGGTGTCCTCGGGATCGGTGTTGTAGGCGACGCGGGTGCCATCGGGAGAAATGGCCGGCCAGTCCCCGAGGCCAACTTTCCTTGCCTTGCCGCCGTCGAGCGCGCGGACGTAGATGGCAAAGTTGCCGTAGGCGATGGTTTGCTCCGCGGCGTGGGCGCTGAGGGCGAGGGAGAGAATGAGGGGGAAAGCTCGAAGCATCATTTTCGACGGACGGTCGCGGCGCGACCATCCCTACCTTTTTGGTTACTTGATCGCGGCCCAGACGCGGTGGACGTCGTCGTGATCGTCGAGGGCGTGGAGGAATTCGCCGGCCTCGGCGGCCTGCTCATCGGTGAGCGTGGGGAATTGTTTGGCGGTGTAGCCGAGCTCGCTGGTGACGACGGTCCAGCCGTTTGCGGCGAGCCATTTCGAGACGGCGGCGGTGGAGGTGCGTTCGCAGATGAACTTCGCGCCGATGGCGCCGGCGGGGATGTCGTCGTTCTGGTCGTGGCTGAGCGGCTCGACTTCGTTCGCGCCGGCCTCGATGGCGGCTTCCTCGATGTCCATGGCGTCCGCGCGGTGCGCCTCGACGATGCCGACGTGGTCGAAGAGAAATTTATTGCTGCCGGGCGTGCCGAGCTGGCCCTTTTTGAAGAGCAGGCGGATCTCGGGTGCGGTGCGGTTGTTGTTATCGGTGAGCACCTCGACGATGAGCGGGACTTTGTGCGGCGCGTAGCCTTCGAAGACGATGTGATCGAGGACGAGCTTCTCGCCGCCGATGCCGGCGCCCTTGTTGATGGCGCGCTCGATGACGTCGCGGCTGACGCTGGCGCGGCGGGCTTTTTCGCACGCGGCGAAGAGGCGGGCGTTGCCGGCGGGATCGGGGCCGCCGGTCTTCGCGGCGACGGAGATTTCCTTGACCAGTTTTCCTGTGGCCTGGCCTTTTTTCAGCCCGGCGACTTCACGTTTGGCATGCAGCCATTGACGACCCATAGGGAGGTGAGATTACGGCGGGAGCGGTGTGGGATTCAATGGGGAATGAGGGACGAGGGAAATGGGGAAATGGAGGAAGGAAGCAGCGACAGGGGAAGCGCGAGAGTGGGTTCCTTTGCAAATTCCCCATTTCCCCTTTTCCCTCGTTCGAAACTCCCCGTATCGCACGATTCCTGCTGCGCCAAGTCGTCCGGGCGTGTATCACGGCCCCTTCCAAAATCATGGCAGATAAAAAATTTCGCGCAGGCGTCCTGTTCGGGGACGAGGTCAAGGAACTACTCGATTACGCAAAGGCGCATGAGTTCGCGCTGCCGGCTGTGAATTGCATCGGCACGAGCTCGATCAATGCCGCGCTGGCCGCGGGCCGCGAGGTGAACTCGCCGATGATGATTCAATTTTCGAACGGCGGCGCGCAGTTCTTCATCGGCAAGGGTGTGAAGGGCGACAACCAGCTCGGGCCCGTGCTCGGCGGCATCGCGGGCGCGCATTACGTGGACGCTGCGGCGAAGGCCTACGGCGTGCCGGTGATTTTGAACACGGACCATTGCGCGAAGAAATTGCTGCCGTGGGTGGATGGCATGCTCGCCGCGAGCGAGGAGCAATTCGCGAAGACCGGCAGGCCGCTGTTCAGCTCGCACATGCTCGACCTCAGCGAAGAGCCGATCGAGGAGAACATCGAGACGTGCTGCAAATATCTCGAGCGCATGGCGAAGATGGGCATGACGCTCGAGATCGAGCTCGGCGTGACCGGCGGCGAGGAGGACGGCGTGGACAATTCCGGCGTCGAGGAATCCAGCCTCTACACGAAGCCCGAGGAAGTCGCGTTCGCCTACGAAAAACTTGGCGCGGTGAGTCCGGATTTCACGGTCGCCGCGGCGTTCGGCAACGTGCACGGCGTCTACAAGCCCGGCAACGTGAAGCTCAAGCCGGCGATCCTCGACGAGTCGCAGAAATATATTGAGAAGAAATTCGGCACGGGGCCGAAGCCGGTGAATTTCGTTTTCCACGGCGGCTCGGGAAGCTCGCGCGAGGAGATTCGCGAGGCGCTCGGCTACGGCGCGATCAAGATGAACCTCGATACGGATTTGCAGTGGGCGTATTGGGACGGCATTCGCGAATACGAGGCGAAGAACCACGATTATCTCCAGGGCCAGATCGGCAATCCGAAAGGCCCCGATGCTCCGAACAAAAAGCAATACGACCCGCGTGTGTGGATCGGCGCCGCCGAGGACAGCTTCACGAAGCGGCTCGTCGCTTCGTTCGAGGATTTGAACAACATCGGGCGCAACGCTTAACCGGGGGAGTTGTGGCGGGTTCATCGAATCCGCCCGGTAAATCATTTCACCGAAGTGCGTCCGGATTGAATTCCGCTGCGGAACGCCTAGAAGTATCGCCGCATCGTTCAAGTTGTTCATGAAATCCTCCGATCCCTCCGCGTCCTCCTTTCCCGAAAATTTCATTTGGGGCGCGGCCACCGCGTCCTACCAGATCGAGGGTGCAGCCGCCGAGGAGGGCAAGGGGCCGTCGGTGTGGGACACGTTTTCGCACCAGCCCGGCGCGGTGTGGAACGCGCACAATGGCGACGTCGCGTGCGACCATTATCATCGCTATCCGGACGACATTGCGTTGATGAAAAAGATGGGGCTGCAGGCCTATCGGTTTTCGTTTTCGTGGCCGCGCGTGCTGCCGGAGGGAACGGGCGCGCCGAACGAAAAAGGCCTCGCGTTCTACGACCGCCTCATTGACGAGCTCCTCGCCGCCGGCGTGCAGCCATGGGCCACGCTTTTCCACTGGGACTATCCCGAGGCGCTTTTTCAACGTGGGGGGTGGTTGAATCACGAGAGCCCGCAGTGGTTCGCGGATTACGCCGCGCTGCTGGTCGAGCGATTTTCCGACCGCGTCACGCATTGGATGACGCTCAACGAGCCACAGGTGTTCATCGGGCACGGGCATTGCCACGGCATCCACGCGCCGGGATTGAAACTGGAAACGCCGCAACTCCTGCGCGCCGCGCATCACACGTTGCTCGCGCACGGGCTCGCGGTGCAGGCGATTCGCTCGGGTGCGAAGGCGACGCCGTCCGTCGGGTGGGCGCCGGTGGGCGTGCCGCATTTTCCCGAGGACGAATCGTCCGCTGCGGACATCGAAGCTGCGCGCACCTCTTCGATGCGGGGCACGCACGACAATCTCTGGAACAACACATGGTGGGCCGATCCCGCACTGCTTGGGCATTATCCCGAGGACGGCCTGCGGCACTTTGGCGACGCGATGCCGAAGTTCACCGACGCGGAAATGCGCACGATCCACCAGCCGCTCGATTTCTACGGCATGAACATTTACCAGGGCACGTGCATCCGGGCTGGTGCGAACGGCGCGCCGGAGGAAGTGCCGGTCGGCGTGGGGCATCCGCACACGCATTTTTTGTGGGAGATGACGCCGAGGGCGCTCTACTGGGGGCCGCGCTTTTTATACGAGCGCTACAAGACGCCGGTGATCATCACGGAGAACGGCCTTTCGAATCTCGACTGGGTCGCGGAGGACGGGAA
>JBOHXO010000011.1:0-3290 GCA_050737475.1 Chthoniobacterales bacterium | reverse complement strand
CTCTCAACTCTCAACTCTCGACGCGCATTCTCGATGTCGGCACCGGCAGCGGCGTCATCGCCATCACGCTCGCGCTGGAGCTTCCCGAATCGTCCGTCTCGGCCATTGATATCTCTCCCGACGCCCTCGCGCTCGCGCAGGAAAACGCCACGAAGCTCGGCGCAAATATTGCCTGCGCCGCCGGCGACCTTTTGCCCGACACGGCCGGGGAGTTCGACCTCATCGTCGCGAACCTCCCCTACATTCCAACCGCCGAAATTCCTGCGCTTTCGCGCGAAGTTCAGCACGATCCCGCAGGCGCCCTCGATGGCGGTCCGGACGGCCTCGATCTCGTGCGGAGGCTCGCCGAACAAGCCACCACACGCCTCTCATCCGGTGGAAAAATCTTTTTCGAAATCGGTCTCGGCCAGGCCGCAGCCACCGCCGAATGTCTCGCCGCGCACGGCTACCGGGAAACCGAAATCCGGAAGGACCTCGCCGGCATCGAGCGATTCGTCATTGCGTCGCGCTGACGCGAATCAGGCAAGCTGCCCCTGCAGCGCTTTGATCTTCGCCTTGAGTTGCTTGATTTTTTTCGCGCGCAGCGTCGGGTCGTCTATTTTTTTCGCCTTCGCGAGCTGCTTCTTGAGCGCGGCGATCTGCTTCAGGATGGCCCCATTGTCATTGCCGGGCGCGGCGGTCACCGGCGTGAGGAGAAACCCGCGGTTCTTTCCATCGGGGTTCATTCCGTATCCGGATATCTGCCCGGATGCGTTGATTCGCTGCGCATACATCAAGGTCCAGCCGGTGTCGTTGACGATGCGCGGTTTGAGATCGTGCATCGCTCCATCCATGTAAACGAATGGATGATAATCCGTGTCACCGGCGATCTGCGACGATCCCACGATCACGCCGGCATCGTTGATATCCTGCCCGAAACTGGTTGATCCGCCGAGCGTGCCGAGATCGGTCATCACGCTGTTCTCGTAGACAAAAGCATGTTCACTGGGTGCGCCGGCCGGCTGGGAACTGCCAACGATGACGTTGCTGTTATTGATCGCCGACGCGTAGCTGAGGATGCCGTTGTTCAGCGTGCCCATGTTTGCCATCGCTCCATTCGCGTAGAAGAAGGCGCGTATTCCCATCCCGGGAACGGCCGCCTGCCCGACGATGACTCCGGCTTCGTTGATATCAAAGCACTCGCTCACGCCTCCCAGCGATCCGAGGTCCTTCATCACGCCGCCCGAGTAAAGAAACGCGTGCGTCGTAGCGTCCGCCGCCGTCTTGGCATACCCGACGATTTTTCCATTTTCGCTGATCATCGCGGCGGATGCGGATGTTCCGCCGAGCGTGCCGATGTCCTGCATCGAACCGTTGAAATAAAGAAACGCGCGATCAATGCCGCCAACCGGAGCGCGCCCGACAATCTGGCCGAGGTTGTTGATCTCCATTGCGAACCCCTGACCGCCCCCCCCCGGCAGCGTGCCCAGATCGGTCACCGTGCCATTGGAAGAATATAAACAGGGCCGATATTGCCCTCCCGCGGTTTGCGAGACACCCACGACATCGCCATTGTCATTGAGGCCGATAGCCGTCCCTTCATTGCCACCCAGCGTGCCAAGGTCGGTAATTTTATACGTCGGCACCGCCGCCGGAGCGGAAAACTGCCACCCGAAAACGGCCAAAACCGCTCCAATGAAAACACGCCCGCGCGATACCTGATGTTTCATAAGTCAGCGCAGCGTTCACCGCCGCATCGCCGACCTTACTGTCTTACGGCAAATATTTCAACCCCGCTCCGACTTGCGTAAAGCACACACGTTTGCCATGAATTCCCGCACACGTGCAGCGTCCGGCGGGGCTTCCCATCTTCCGCCCTGCTTGAAATACGAGCCGACGATCAGCGCATTCGCATGAGCGAACAATTCCCCGATATTTTCCAGCATCGCTCCCGAGCCGACCAGCACGGGCAGTTGCGTCGCGTCCGCCACACTCGCGAGTTCGTCGAGATCAACCGGCTGCCCTGTCGCCGTGCCCGTGACGATCACCCCGTCGCTGCAAAAAAACTCCGCCGCGTGCGCCGTTTCCGCAATGTCCACGTCCGCCGTGATCGCGTGCGAGCTGTGCTTCTTTTTGATGTCCGTGAAAATCCTCACGCTCTCCGCGCCCCACGCCTTGCGCGCGCGCAGCAACTTCGCCGCGCAGCCTTCGATCACGCCCTCGTCCGCGACATGCGCGAAGACGAATCCCTCCGCGCGAATGAAATCCAGTCCCGCGCCGAGCGCGACAGCCAGTGCCTCTTCGTTCGCCGCGGCCAGCACCTGCACGCCGCATGGCAGCGAAACACTTCCGCGAATCGCGCACGCCGCGGCCGTCATCACGCCGACGATTTCCGGTCCCACCTCCGCGCGCAGATACGGCCGGTCATGCATGTTCTCGATGAGCAGCGCGTCCACGCCGCAATCCGCCAGCAACTCCGCCTCACGGCACGCGGTCACCACGATCTCGTCCACGCTCATGCGGCCGTGCGGAGTCCCCGGCAACGCCTGCAGATGCACCATGCCGACCACCGCGCACCGCTTTCCGAAAAGCTCCCTGCTCATCGCCCCACCATTTCGCATCCGTCGCTCTCCGGCGAGCCAGTTTTGACGCGACAACCCAGCCAGCGGGCACTATTTAGCCGTATTTGAAGCATGGATAAGATTCTCGTTCACGGCGGCGCCACATTGAAGGGCAATGTCCGCATCAGCGGTTCCAAAAATTCCGCCCTGCCCATTCTCGCCGCCACCCTCCTCACGAAGGAACCGTGCATCATCCATCGCGTGCCCGATCTCAGCGACATCCACTACATGCTCACGATCCTCAGCGAGCTTGGCGCGGAGGTGGAACGCGCGAGCGGCACCGTGCAGATCAAGGCCGAAACGGTCGGCACCGACGCCCCTTATGACATCGTCCGCAAAATGCGAGCCTCGGTCTGCGTGCTTGGTCCGTTGCTCGGGCGGATGCAGGAGGCGACCGTTTCGCTTCCCGGCGGCTGCGTGATCGGAGATCGTCCGGTGGACCTGCATTTGCGCGGGTTCGAGGCTCTTGGCGCCGCGGTGAAAGTGCAGGCGGGCAATGTCAAGGTTCTCGCGCCGGAGCTCAAGGGCGCCACGATCAACATGCGTGGAAAATTCGGCTCCACTGTGCTCGGCACCGACAACATCATGATGGCTGCCGTGCTCGCGGAAGGCACCACCGTCATTGACGGTGCGGCCGAGGAACCTGAAGTCGTGGATCTCGCGAATTTTCTCATCGCCATGGGCGCGAAG
>JBOHXO010000010.1:0-2112 GCA_050737475.1 Chthoniobacterales bacterium | reverse complement strand
GGGCTACCCGCGCGACGGTCGAGATGTTGCTCAGAAGAGGGACTTCCGTGTTGTCGGGGGAACTTGGAGGCACTGCGGCGCGCCCGAAGATGAGGTTGACGTCGAATGGAGTGACGTTCGCCTTCATCACGTTCGCGTAGTAATCCGGAAACGTCTCAGGGGATTGGGTAGCAGGCTCGGCGCCTTTATCGGCCGTCGGCGTTGCCGTGTCGGTCTCTCTGTTCATGGGTTAGGACTCTATTGAGTGACTCAAGATAGCAAGAATGAAGCCGGGTTTCTCGCTCCCGAAGGAGGAAACCGCTCGTTTGGAAGGGAAATTTCGTCCTAACTCCACTTTGTTTTTGTTAAGTCCTTTGTTTTCAATTGCCTAATTCGCCTGAGATGAAGCCTTCGAGCTCGTTTCAAAACCCGTGCGCCACGAGCCGCCGCGCGACTTCTCGCGCTTTCGGCCGAGCCGCTCCTCCAAGTGCTCGATCGTCTGTGCGAGCGTTCGCGAGATCAGCTTGACGCCGTCGGTGCAGCAGAAGGCCGGGCCATGCGGAAAGAGGTGGCCCCGGCGTTCGGTTGCTCCGGGTACCGCATGGCCAGAGCCTCGAGGCGGTAGCTTGCAGGATCGTCCCGGTCGAGATCGGCCATCCAGGCGGCCGCAAGTGCGCCGCGGTTCCCGCCGACGTAGTCGCCGGATCGCCAGAGTGGCAGAGGGTCGCGCTGACAGCCGGCCAAGACGGCGTCGGAGAGAGTCCTGAATCGGGCGGCTATAGGTGCCGCTTTCACGCCATTTTCAGGCGCGGCCGAAGCGCGCGCACTTCGAGCAATGCTTCGGGGCGTTTAAGCTCGGTTCCGAGACCCTTGGAGGGAGACCTCGGTCAGAATCCATGTGAGCGCAGCCACCCGGCCACCTTTTCACGGCCCCACTCGTGCTTATCGTCCTCGAGATGGAGGATCGCGACCTCCAGCGTCCGCGGGTTGGTCCGCTTCCAGTCCGGGCACGGCTCCTCAGCTGGGCAGTCCGCACCGACATCGGTTTCGAGTTCGGGATAACTTCTCTCCAGTATCGACACCACGTATTGCCGGTCTCCTCCGAACTCTGCCACCCATGCGGCCTGGAGGGCGCTCCGCTTCTGACGGCCACCAACCCGATGTCCGGCCGGCAGCTCAGGAAGCGGATAGCGTTCGCAGCCGACCGCTACCGCATCGGAGAACTTCTTGAATCGGCGAGGGTCGACGTCCTGCTCGGCGGGCGGCCAAGGCGGTGGAGGCTCACCGGTCGCCCCGCACGCGGCACAGCGGAAGCTCGGAAACTTCTCTTCCCAGGTATTCCGGCACCGCTCGCAGCGGACCCTCACGGTGTCCTGGCCCATAACCGCGACGCTAAAGCTGGCGGGCAGATCGCTCTCGAGCCATCGGCACGAGCGGCACATCGCGTGCCTCAGAGCCTCGCCCCTTCTGTAGTGCGGAGGCGAGATCCTCCCGCACCTGGAGCAGGCGAAGGCCGCTCGCACGCAAATGCTCAACTCGTCTTCCCGGAGCTCAACTCGCGCCGAACACCCCGGCACCGGGCAGTTGCTGCGGGGAATCGAAACGTCCAGGGGCTCAGGTGGCATCCATTGCCGCGTTGCAATCGCGCGCACGCTATGGCCCGCTGAACAATTGCGTTCGACAACTGGATCCAGGGGCACTAGAAACATCGGATCCGTGCCGTTGCAGAAGCCGCCGTCGGGCGTACGGTGGGCTCCAGTGAGCTCGGAGTCCTCGAGATCGGGCGTTGTCTGGCCACCGCATCTCTTGCACGTCATCGCTGCTCCCTTCGGCTCAAGATGACACGGTTTCCTTTCTCCTCGGCTCAAGATGGCTCGGATCCCCCTCGCTTCTTCCTCCTCGGTACTGCACGGGCACCGGCGCGACGATCATGGAGGCGAAGACGCAATTCGGCTCGATGGGTGCGAAGTTGTGTCCGAATTGAATCCCACAACTATCCACACGAACGCCAACGTGACGAAAAGGGAGAGGCCGACGACGTGCGGATTCTCGCGAGATTCCGCGAGTTCTCGCCGGATGGATTGGATTTTGCAGGTTTTGATTTGGTCGGGATGCCGGGATTCGAACCCGCGG
>JBOHXO010000009.1:0-1825 GCA_050737475.1 Chthoniobacterales bacterium | reverse complement strand
GTTCGCGGTCGCACCGACATGCTTTCCATTCGGCGGCGCGCGCAAGGTCAACGACGGCTTCTACAATCCGTGGGCCGCGACGATCTACAACAACTCCGACTCGTATGGCTTCGCGTTCAGCGACCGCAGCGGCCCGTCGCCCGGCATTCCGCTCGGCTGGACCGACATGCTGCGCATCACGATTTTGCCGGACTTCCGTCTCGACGCGCCGATGGTCACGACCGTCAAGCCCTCCGCATCTCCGCAAAGCAACATCGCGCTGCAGTGGCAGACGGTCCCGTTCGCCACGAACTACACCGTCGAGATCACGCCGCCGTTTCCGGCGAAAGTGACCACCGTGCCGCAGGGCAACGGCCCAACACAAGGGACGCAAATCTCAGGGTTGCGCGCCGGCACGCCCTACACGGTATCGGTTACGGCTAACGCGAGCGCTGGCGGCAAACCGGTGCAATCCGCGACGGTTCCGATTCGTGTCTCGACGCCCGGCCCCACCACGCCGGTGCGCGGAAACATTCCATTCATCGTCGGCTTCAACTGGGGAAATCCGATTCCAAACTCCGTCGTGACCATCAATGGCGAGGAGCTTCCGGCGAACAACGGCGCCTCGAAACCGCTGCTCGGGAAGTCCGGCATCAACAACTTTGTCGTCACGCTCATCAATGAGAAAAAGGAAGTCATCTTCCAAAGCCAGCTGTTGGTGAATTTCAAGGGCAACGCGGGCGAGTATCGCATCGAGCCACCGTTTTATCTCAACTACAACCAGACAGAGCTGTCGCAGGCCGGTCCGCCCAACACGCCGCCCTACAGCCAGAAAATGCAGGCCACGGTCGGGCTTCCATTTAATCCCTTCGCGGAGAAGCTGACCTTCCCCGTGGTCGTTCCTGTTGCGCCCGTCGTGCCCGCTCCGCCGGCTCTCGCACCCTAGGTCGAATCGACATTTACGAGACGGAGAAGGAAAACCATGGAGGGCATGGAGAACATGGTGAGGGACTGATAAGGGATCCTCATCCCATTTCTTCATGAGCTTCACGCTCCTCCCGGCGGATCCTGCGGAATTTTTTTTCTCCATGAAGACCGTGGAGGAATGAAGGGTAAGGCCATCGTTCGGGCCGCCGAAACTCACGGAACAGGCTTCCGGTGCTACCCCGTGATCAATGCTTCCACGAGATCTCTCCCAGAGAGGCGTCTCCCCTGAATCAGGAAGCTCGCACAGAGCGTCCCTGTCGTGACCGGATCAAAATTTCTCCGTCGCTTTTGACCCGGCCGTTTTTGGAAGATTCAGGCCTAACGAATATTGGCCACCATGCGCCGACGGCGCATGAAGGCAATCGCGAAGAGCAAGGCGCCGACGAGCGCATATTGATGTGGCTCAGGGACTGCCGCGACACCGACGACATCGCCAAAGGTCGTTCCTACGCGAAACTCGTCAAAAGTGCCATTGGGATTGATTGAGTTGAAGCCCATGCCCGAGAAGGTGCCGATGGCCAGACTCAGAGTCGCACCCGGCACTGCGGGAGGCGTAGACTGACCCGCAGTCGGATCCACATACAACTTGGTCGAATTCGTGGTTAGATTGAGTTCGAGAACAATCAGATGTGTCGTGGTATTGCTAAAATTCCCAGCACTAGCGAATCCGCTGACTGTGTCGTTCCAGACAGTGCCCGCTGACGCGGTTCCGATCCCCATCAACGTATTCGAGGCACTGAAGCCACCGTCAAAACCCGCGAAGAGATTGTTGGTCGAGCCTTGGAGAACGATACCCACCGCATCTCCTCCCGAATTGCCGCTGCCTTTTATCAGTGCACTGACCCATACTGTACCGCTG
>JBOHXO010000008.1:0-10670 GCA_050737475.1 Chthoniobacterales bacterium | reverse complement strand
CGTTTTTGCCATGCTTGAGCCGGGCCTTGAATTTCCAGTGTGTCGTGCCGGATGCAGCCTTGCCTTCGCTTTTGCCGACGCGGATCGTCACGCTGTCCGCCTCGCCGATGGTGGTGCCCTTGATCGTGAGCTTCGCTTTGTCGGTGGTGACTTTCTTTTTGCCGGAGATTTTCACGACGGGAGTGCGGACGATCTCCGGGGTGAGGAGATAGCCGGTGAAGTTCAGGGCGTTGTTGAGCCTGGCCTCGCAGACGATCTGGCCGGCGTCGTTGATGGCTTTGGCGCTGGCGAGAACGAGGCCGGGGATCGGCGTGATGAGATCGTTCAAGTCGCGCATCACGCCGTCGGCATGGACGAATGCATGGGTGGCGCTGCCGTTTTTCACGTTGGTCTTGCCGACGACCTGATCCTTGTTGTTGATGCCGTAGGCCTCGCTGGCGGTGCCGCTCAGGACGCCGAGATCGGCCATCGAGGTGGCGACGGCGATGCAGGCATGGAAGTCGCCGTCCGAGGTGTCGGAGCCGCCGACGACGTGGCCGGCGTCGTTGATGGCGTTGCCGTAGCTATTGGTTCCGCCGAGCGTGCCGAGATCGGCCACTCCGAAGCCGGGCGTGTAGCGGAAGGCGTGGCGAATGGCGTCGCCCGCGAAATACGCCTCGCCGGCGACCTGGTCGCTGGCATTGATGGCGTGGCCGGAGCCATTCGTGCCGCCGAGGGTGGCGATCGTCATCATCGAGGTCGTGTAGAGGAAGGCCCGGCGCGTGGTGTCCATCACGGTGTCCGTGGTGCCGGAGAAGTGCCCGTCATTGTTGATGCCGCCGCCGAAGCTCTGGACGCCCGTGCCGAAGGTGCCCACGTCCGACAGGGATCCATTCGTCCAAAGAAAGGCGCGACTGTTGCCGCCGCCGACGCCAGAAGTGCCGACCACTACGTCGCTGGCGTTGATGCCGCTGGCTTCGCTGGCGTTTCCTCCCGCCAGTGTGCCGAGATCGGTCATCGCGCCGTCCTTGTAGAGAAAGGCGTGGTCTTCCGAGTTGTTCAGGATGGATGACGACCCGACAACGTGGCCGCTCGAGTTGATGGCCGTGGGGAGCGTTCGTGTCCCCCCGAGGGTGCCGAGGTTTGTGACCTTGTAGCGCAGGGCGTCGGCGTGGACGGCGTTGACGAGGAGGAAGCAGACGGCTGTGCGGAGGATCGTTTTCATCGCTTTTACCCCACGAAAAATATTGTGCATTCTCCGCACGTCAATATCTCGTTGCGCTGCCGCATTATTTTAGGACGAACCGGCCGCCGTGGCAGGTCGGGGAAGGGAAAGAGGGCCGCGGGATTTATTTGCGCGTGACGGTGATTTTCGTGGGCGCCGAATCGCCGCCGGGTCCGTGGGCGACGACCGTGACGACGTATTTGCCGGGCTTGAGCTTCGCGGTGAAGTGCCAGCTCGCGGTGCCGGTGGCTTTGCCTTTTTTGCCGCTCATGGTGTAGGTGACGCTGGTCACCGTGCCGGTCGCGGTGCCTTTGATCACGAGCTTCGACTTGCTGGTGGTGACTTTGTTTTTGCCCGCGAGGGAGATCGTCGGCGCCGTGGCGGGCGGTGTGGCGGGCATGAGGAGAAACGCGCGCGTCTTTCCCTCGGGGTTGACGCCGTAGCCGGTGATCCGGCCGGAGTCGTTGATCGAGCTGGCGCTGACGAGTGTCCAGCCGGAGCTTGCGGGAATGAGGTCGTTGAGGTCGTAAAAGGATCCGTCGGCGATGAGGAAGGCATGGACGGCGGCGCCGCCAATGACATCGGATTCACCGACGGCTTCGCCCTTATTGTTGATGTCGAGGGCCTTGCTGTTCGACCCGCCGAGCGTGCCGAGGTCGTGGATCTGGCCGCCGTAATAATAGAACGCGTGATAGACGGTATTTCCCGCGAGGTAGGAATATCCGACGACCTGGCCGTTGTTGTTCACGCTGTTGGCCTGGCTGGGGCTGCCCCCGAGCGTGCCGAGATTGATTTTCTGGTTGTCGGCGGTCCATGCCATGGCGGTGAAGACACCGGCCGTGCTGGTTTCCGAAGTGCCGACGATGTCGTTCACGTCGTTCGTGCCATAGGCGGCGCTGTCGTTGCCGCCGAGAGTGCCGAGATCTTTCATGCCCTCGGCGTAGATGCCGAATGCGTGAGTGTGGCCGTCGGTGGTGTCGGAGTAGCCGACGATGAAATCGTTTTCGTTGATGTCGGTGGCGGCGCTGTTCGTGCCGCCGAGAGTGCCGAGGTCAATGAGCCCGGGTTCGCCGCCATGCACGAACGCGTGCCGCGCGGTATCGCCGGTGATCTGGGAGACTCCCACCGGATGGCCGAGATCGTTGATCGCGAAAAAATTGCTGTTCGTGCCGCCGAGGGTGGTGATCTCGAAGAGCTGGCCGTTGGAGAAGACGAACGAGTGCGTGGCATCAACGGCCACGTCGGCGAATCCGGCGACCTGGCCCTGCGGATTGATGCTATTGCCAACGCTGCCGAAGCCGAAGTCGCCGATGTCGGTGACCGTGTAATAGCGCGCCGCAAACGCAGGCACGGCGAGGGCGAGAAAAACGCCCATGCTGATAATACTGCGCCGCAGATTCATCGGGATTCGGTAATGCGGGTTGCGCGAAATGTCAAAGGGGGCGGCGCTTGAGCGCTTCACCGCAGCTCAGTTTCGCGTGACGGTGAGCCGCACGGTTCTCGAGGTGCTGGTGCTGCCGCCGATGCCGCGGGCGCGGATGAAGATCGGGTTTACGCCGGGCTGGAGCTTCGCGGGGAAGTGCCATTTCTTCGTGCCGGTGGCCACGCGGAATGCGCCCTTGTTGCCGACGCGATAGAGGATTTTTTCCCCGACGTAATCGGCCCTGCCGCGGATGACGAGTTCGTGCCGATGTGTGGTGATGCTGGTGCCGCCGGCGATGGTGATCGTGGGAAGCGGCGTGAGCAGGATTTCCTCCTCGTCTACGTCTTCGTCCGCTGGCACGTAGCCCACGTAGGTAATGGCGATCACGATCTGGCCGAGGTCGTTGATCGTGTCGGCGCCGATGACGACGGTTTTTTTCGGGCGCTTGTGGGTGGAGTAATAAAGCGTGTCGAGGTTGATCATTTTGCCGTTGTCGTAGAGGAACCCGAGACGGCCTCCGTAGTCCGCGCCCCGGGGGGTGGCGACCCCGACGACCTGGCCGCGATTGTTGACGGAGCGGGCCCTGCTGAAGTTTCCGCCCAGCGTGCCGAGGTTGGTCATTTTGCCATTGCGGTAGAGGAAGGCGCGGGAGCCGTGTTTCGAACCCGAAATGCCCACGACGTCGCCGCGTTCGTTCATGGCGATTGCGGAGCTATTTGTGCCGCCGAGAGTGCCGAGGTCGGTAATGGCGCCGCCGGGGTTGAGCAGGAAGGCATGGTCGTTGCCCCCGATCTTGCCGGTGCCGGCGATCTGGCCTGCGTTGTTGATGGCGACGGTGGAGGTCAGCGTCCATCCCGAGCCGGCGGGGAGCGTGTCGTTGAGGTCGTGCATCGCGCCATCGTAAGAAAAAGCGCGGTTGCCGGAGTCGCCGACGATCGTGCCGGCATCGTTGATGCCGTGGGCCGAGCTGTCGGTCGCGCCGGGAAGGGTGCCGAGGTCGGTCACTGTGCCGCCCAATTGGAGAAAAGCGCGGGCGGGCGAATCGTTGTCCACCTCGGAGTAGCCAACGATTTGGCCGGCGGCATTGAATGCGTAAGCAAGTGTGTCGCCGCCGAGGCCGGTGACGGCCATGGAACTGCCGCGCGCGTAGAAATACGAAGAAAAGGAACTTATATCGTCCAGATAGTCGTAATAGAAAGACGAGCCGAGGATGCGGCCGGAATTATCCATATCGTAGCAGAACTCGAAGGCGCGAAGCGGTGTGGCGATGTAATGCGTGGGCGGAGCGGCCCGGAGCGATGTGGCCGCCAGAATGCAAAAGAGCAGAAAGAGACTGTGTCCAGGCGGTTCGGAGACAGTCTGCCGTGGGAAATGCAGCATGCGCCGCGATACACTTACCCAACGAAACAGTCAATGGGCTCACCCAGTGATGGGTTCAAGCAGGCAGTGCCTATTTCAGCACGAACTTGTCGCCGTAGCAGGTCACGCGGATGGGCAGTGCCAGCCGCACGTTGCCGTCGGCGAGCAGCTTTTGATAAACGCGCACGCGGTCAATGGCTTCCCTCCAATCCGGGTCCGCGCGCAGCACTTCCATGCGCAGGTCGAGAAACTTCGCGAGCCAGCGGCGTTCGTCGGCGCCGTTTTTTGGCGAACCGCCGAGAGCGCGGGTTGTCTTGCGCACGAGTTCCTCGAGGCCGTCCTGTCCGAAGTTGATGCACGTGTCGTAAAACTGGCCGCGCGTGATCGCGAGTTTTGCGCCGGCGCGGGCCGCGACGCGCTGCGAGGGATTCCAATACAACCGGTCCACGAGCGCCTCCTGCGCCTTGCGAAAAAGCGGATCGTCCCCGCACGCGCGAAAGGCCGTGGGAAAATCCTTCAACCCCGCGACGCTGGGATTGCGCCCCTCGTCGTCGTGCGGGCCGGCGTCAATTTTCCGGAACGCCGGCAGGAATCGCGCGAGCGAATTACCGGGATGCAGCCGGTTGTATTCCTCGAGGAACATCGTGCCGTCGTAGGTGCCGCTCGTGAAGCCCGCGAAGCCGAATGTGTAGCCGCGCTTGTCGTGGATGTTCTCGACGTAGGTGTATTGCAGCACCGGTGTGCTGTTTTCGAAAATGGAAGTGAGCCGCTCGATCGTGTCGCGCGTCGCCGCCGACTCCGCGGAATGAGAGAAAGCGACGAACGCTAAAAGTGGCAGGGGGTGGAAACGCACGCGGACTTCATCACTAGCAGCAATTCGCGCCCGCGCAAACAAGGTCCGGGCGGCGATTCCGCACCCGCGAAGATCACAGTCGTCTTGAAATGGCGATTCCGCTCTCTCCGCGCCGACTTTGTTGTTTCATAAAGACGGCGCGGTTTGTAATTTCGGGCGTAATGTTTCTCCTGAATTGAGAACGGAAACTCAGCAGCGGGAGAGCTCTCGCAAAAGCTCGTGAAACGGAGGAACCATTGACCGCGAAGAACGAAACCGGCGCAGTGGACCTCGCGCGTTTTTTTGACCTGTCGCCCGATGCCCTGTGCGTCGCGAATACGCACGGCAGATATGTGCGCGTGAACGCCGGCTTCCAGCGGATGTTCGGCTACACCGAGGAGGAACTGACGAACTGCGCCTATGTGGATTTCGTCCATCCGGAGGATCGCGACGCCACGCTCATCGAGGCCGAAAAACTCCGCCGCGGCGAGGCCACGGCCAGTTTTCAAAACCGCTGCCGCTGCAAGGATGGCTCGTGGAAACGCCTGTCCTGGCTGGCCGCGCCGCCCGATGAACACGGGCTGATCTACGCGGTGGTGAGCGACATCACCGACGAATGGCGCAAGCGCGAGGCCAGGCGTCTCTCGCAGCGCCGCGTGCTCCGCCACCAGGAAACGCTGCTGCGATTGCGCGACGAGGATCACGAAAACTTCGACGATTTTTTGCGCCTCCTCACCGCCGAGTGCGCCGAGGTCATCGAGACCGAGCGCGTGAGCGTCTGGCTGTTTTCGGAGGACGGCGGGAGCCTCGAGTGCCGCGACATGTTCTGCCGGACGTCGGGCGTTCACGAAAGCGGGCTCGTGCTCAAGCGCGCCGATTTCCCGCGTTATTTCAAGGCGATCGCCAGCTACGACGCACTCGCCGTGAAGGATGCGCGCGCCGATGGCGCGACCCGCGAGTTCGACGAATGCTACCTCCAGCCCAACGGGATCGTCTCCATGCTCGACGTTGCCATCCGCTCCGGCAGCCGCCTCGCGGGCATCCTCTGCTGCGAGCACACCGGCCAGCTCCGCCACTGGGATCCGCTCGAGGAAAAATTCGCGACGAGCGTCGCCACGTATTTGATGACTGCGATCGAGCGCGCCGAGCGCCGCAGGACCGAGGCCGAGGTGCGCGAGCTCAATGCCTCGCTCGAGCGCCGCGTCGCCGAGCGCACCGCGGAACTCGCTGCCAACGAGCGCCGCTTCCGCGCATTGTTCAGCTCGCAGTTCAGCTTCACCGGTCTGCTTTCCACCGACGGAATCCTGCTCGAGGCCAACGACACCGCGCTCGCTGTCGGCGACCTCAAGCCCGCCGACGTAATTGGCAGGCCGTTGTGGGAGACGCATTGGTGGGACGTCGGCGAGGAGGAACAGCGGAAGGTGCGCGACGCAATCACGCGCGCTGCGGCGGGCGAGTTCGTCCGCTACGAGTTTCATGCGAGGTCCCGCGGTGACGAACGCATCATCCTCGACTTCACCATCACGCCGATCACCGACGGGAAGGGCGGGGTGACGTTGCTGATTCCCGAGGGCCATGACATCACGCAGACGAAGGCCATTGATGCCGCGCTGCGCGAGAGCGAGGAGCGGTTCCGCCTCATGGTCGAGGAGGTTCACGATCACGCGATTTTCGCGCTCGATCCGAGCGGCTTTGTCACGACATGGAACGCCGGCGCGCGGCGCGCGAAGGGTTACGCGCCCGACGAAATTCTCGGTAAACATTTCTCGTGCTTTTACACGCAGGAGGATTGCGCCGCCGGCGTCCCGGAAAAACTGCTCGGCATCGCCGGGGCCGAGGGCCACGTGGTGGACGAAGGCTGGCGTGTGCGCAAGGACGGTACGTGCTTTTGGGCGCAGGTTGTGATTTCCGCCATTCGCGATGGATCGGGACGGTTGAAGGAATTCGTGAAAATCACGCACGACCTCACGGAGCAGCGCCGCGCGGAGAGCGAACTGCGAGCGAGCGAGGAGCAGTTTCGCTCAGCGATGGAAAATTCCGCGATCGGCATGGCCCTCGTCGCGCCCGACGGAAAATGGCTCAAGGTCAATCGCGCCCTCTGCGAAATCGTCGGTTACTCCGAGGAGGAATTGCAGTGCCTGAGCTTCCAGGACGTGACGCATCCCGACGATCTCGAGGCGGATCTGGACCATGTTCGGCGCGTGCTGTCCGGCGAGCTCTCCACCTACCAGATGGAGAAGCGCTATCTCCACCGAAGCGGCGCGGAAGTATGGGTGCTGTTGAACGTATCTCTCGTGCGCGACTCCGCCGGCGGGCCGCGTTATTTCATTTCGCAGGTGCAGGACATCACCAAGCGCAAAAAGGCCGACGAAGCGCTTCGCACCGCGCTCGAGCACCAGCGCGAACTGGCCCGGCGCGCGCAGGCCGGCGAACGCGCGCGCAGCGAATTTCTCGCGATGATGAGCCACGAGGTGCGCACGCCGATGAATGGTGTTCTCGGGTATGGCGAGTTGCTCGCGCACATGCCCGGTCTTCCCGCGGAGGGTCGCGATTACGCCGACACCATCGTGCGCAGCGGCTCGGCGCTGCTGCGCATCCTCGACGACATTCTCGACTGGAGCCGCCTCGATGCCGGCGCGCTCGAGATCGAGTCGGTGCCATTTTCGCCGGTGGATTTGCTGCGCGACATTCGCACGCTGCTTACGCCGGCCGCGAACGCCAGGAAACTCGAGTTGCGCCTCGAGACCGATCCCGCCGCGTCGGGATTGTTTCTCGGTGATGCCGGCCGCCTGCGCCAGATCGTGCTCAACCTCGGCGGCAATGCCATCAAGTTCACCGAGCGCGGCAGCGTCACGATCGGCGTGCGCGTAAACGGTCGCGACTTCGAATTTTTCGTGCGCGACACGGGCGGCGGCATTGATGCCGATCAATTGGAGCGGATGTTCGATCCCTTTGTGCAGGCGGATTCCAGCCAGTCGCGGCGCTATGGCGGAGCCGGTCTCGGGCTCTCCATTTCCCGCAGCCTCGCGGGCCTCATGGGTGGCTCGCTCACGGCGTCGAGCAGCCGGACCGAGGGCTCGGAATTTGTCGCGCGCATCCCGATGCAACCTGCGGACATGGGAGCTTCCGGGCCGTCGGCTCCGGCGGTTCCTGCCTATGACGCCGGGTTCGCCGCGCGTCATCCGCTTACCATTCTCGTGGTCGAGGACGACAACGTGAACCTCCGCCTCATCCTCACGATGCTTGGTAAATTCGGCTACGCGCCGCTTTTTGCGAAGGACGGTGTCGAGGCATTGGAGGTTCACCAGCGCGAGCGACCGCAATGCATTTTGATGGATGTGCAAATGCCGCGCATGGACGGCATCGAGGCCGCGCGCGAAATCCGGAAAGTCGAAGCTCTCCGTGGCTGGCCGCCTGCATTTATCTGCGCACTCACGGCCGATACGCTTGTCGCGGACCGCGACAGTTGTCTCGGCGCGGGGATGGACGAATACCTGAACAAGCCGCTGCGCCGGGAGCAGCTTTCGCGCGTGCTCGAGACCGCCGGCAAACAAATGGCCGCCTGAGCGCGCCTATTTGCTCACAATTGAAATGGGACGGCTGTAAGCCATCCCGCCCAAGCAGTATCAGCGAGGCTTGAGGGGCGCGGCGGCCGGTTTTCCCGCGGTGTTTTCGACTGTCCCGCGCTGCGACTCGTCGGCCATTTTCTCGGCGCGGCGTGCGTCGCCAAAATCAATCGTGCCGTTGAGATTCCCCTGGTAGGCGCGAATGAATTCGTTCTTGAGCACATTGCCGAGCGTGGGCAGCAGCGCGATGCGCGGTGCGTCGAACTCGCCATGGATTGGAATTTCCGTCGCGAAACGATCCTTTGGTTGATTGCGCAGCAGGCGCGTGACACCGCCGATGAGGCCTTCCCACGCGAGCTTGATCGGGTTGCGTGCGATGTCCTTCAGGTCGCCGACCACGATGCCGTCGAAGATCGGTTTCACATAGCCGTCAATGTGACCGTCCTTCGCGGCGAGTTCGGTTGCGACCTGGAACGTGCCCTTCTCGAAATCGAAGGCCGCGTAGGCATGCGTGAAGTCGTTGAGTGTGGTGAGCGGGATGGGCTCGACCGTCGCGGCGAGGTCGAACGTGGCGCGATCGGGGCGCGGATCAATGTTCGCCTCGACGTTCATTCCGCCGGATTTGAAAACGCGCGCGTTCATCGTGAGGTGCGCCACGAGCGTCTTCGAAAGTCGCGAGCTGTTCGTCAGATTTGTGGCGAGCATGTGGATGCGGTCCACTTCGAGGTCCACCTTCGGGTTGCTGTGGAAATCGCGGTAGTGCACCTCGCCGTCGCGCACCTCGCAGCGGTTGATGTCGAGCGGGAACAATTTCTTGATGACGTCCAGCCACGGCTTGTCCACGCCGACCTGCGACGTTTCCTCGGTCGGGCCGGCGACGATATTGATCACGGGCGCGTCGAAAATAATTTTCGCGACCAACGCGCCCTGGAACAACGCGCGCCACTCGACGGAAAGGTCCACATTCGTCGAGGAGAAGAACGGCACCGGCACCTCGCCGTCCGTCTTGACGATATCAATGTCGTTGATCGAATACGCGCCGCGCCAAAGATGAATATCAATGTCGCCAACGCGGCCGTCGTATTCGGGCATCTCGTCGAGCGTCTTGTTCACATACCACTTCACGATGAACGGCAGCGCCACGCGCAATCCGATGAGCAGCGCGGCGAGGACGAGCAGGATCTGAAATTGGGTGCGGGTGAGCCGCCGCAGGAAACGAGGCATGTCTCCAGCGGATCGGATTTCGCAGCCCCATTGGCCGCAGGAGTCAGACCCTCAGCGATCCACGGAACGCTCTTGCGCTGTAGTAGGACTGCGCGCCGTTGTGCCCGACGAAGACGCGGCCGTAGCGGCGATCACAATAAAGCGCGCCGCCGAGTTTTCTAATATCCGCGGGCGTTTTCACCCAACTCGACGTCTTCATGTCAAAGTCTCCCAGCTTCTGCAGGTCGTAATATTCTTCCTCCGTCAAAAGCTCCACGCCCATGGCCGTTGCCATATCCATGGCGGTGGTTTTCGGTCGGTGTTCCTTGCGCGATTCCCATCCCTTGCGGTCGTAGCAAACGCTCACGCGACCTTTGGGAGTTTCCGGGGAGCAATCGAAAAAGATGTATTCGCCCGTCTTTTTATCCAGGCCGACGACATCCGGTTCGCCGCCGGTTTTTTCCATCTCACCGAGCGACCACAACTTTTCGGCATTCGCTTCCATCCTTGCCTGCACTTTGGCCCACTCGAGACCTTTGTGGCGGTTCATGTTTTTCTCGAAACGCGCTTTCAACGCTTTGAGCAACTCTTCGCGCTCTTTTGGTGACAGTTCCTTTTTCATAGTTGCGTATGGAGTTGAGCCCGATCAGGCCGATTTTTTCGAAACAAGTCGTCGCAGGGCGTCGCCTTTCCACATCCATAATCCCGAAAGGGCAATGATCGGGAAGGCAACATACCGCACCACGGGGGCGTAGTCGGGAAGATCCTTAAAGGGGCTGTAGATGTAACCGATGATCGGAATGGCAAAGATGATGTGAATCCAGCGAAGTATCGCGCGTTTGGTGCCTTGGTTCATGATGTTGTGATGAGGGGTGGTGGTTATCGGTGGCGCTTAATGGCGGTCGGTCGCCAGGTTCGCGACCACGTCGGGAAGCTGCCCGAGCATTTTTGCCCAGCCGAACTCCGCCCCCTTGAACGCTTGATTGCCGAATGGCTGGGTGAGGTCGAAGCCGGAGTGCTCGAAAAAGAGGCGCGTGCCGTCGCCGGCCGGCTCGAGCTGGAAACTCACCCGCGTATTGACGA
>JBOHXO010000007.1:0-9115 GCA_050737475.1 Chthoniobacterales bacterium | reverse complement strand
CTCGAAGACGGAGACGACGTCGAGGTCTTTGCCTTTGTTCGGCGAATTCGCCGGCGGATTGGTGAGACACCCGGGAAGAATCGTGCCGCCATAGACGAACACGGCCGGACGGTCCAGGCGCGCGATGGCGATCATGCAGCCAGGCATGTTTTTGTCGCAGCCGCCGATGGCGACGAATCCGTCGAAGCCCTGGCAGCCGACAACGGTTTCGATCGAGTCGGCGATGACCTCGCGCGAGACGAGCGAGTATTTCATGCCCTCGGTGCCCATCGAGATGCCGTCGGAAATTGTGATCGTGTTGAAAATCGTGGCCTTGCCCTTCGCCGCGTCAATGCCCAGGGCGGCTTCGCGCGCGAGCAGATCAATGTGCATGTTGCAGGGCGTGACCATGCTCCACGTCGAGGCGATGCCGATTTGCGGCTTCGCGAAATCCTTGTCGGTGAACCCGACCGGATAGAGCATGGCGCGGCTCGGAGCGCGGTGCGGCCCGTCGAGCACGATCGAGGAATGGGGGCGCAGATTGGGACTCTTTGACTTCATATCGGAGCCGGGAAGGCTAACGCGTCGGAATGGCGAGGGGAAGTGACGATTGCGAGGGTATTGGGGACGATTATGAACGATCGCAAGCGTGTTTTAAACGATCGCAAGCGTATTTAAACGATCGCAAGCGTGCGATGGACTATTGAGCGAGATCGCCGGCCTTGGAACGGACCATTTCCACGGCGGTCGTGAGGTCCTCGCGCTGCTGCTTGCTCATTGCGGGGTCCTTCAATGCGAGTTCGAGCTGCTGCAATGCGGGACGCGCAAGGCCCTGCCTGGCGAAGCACTGGCCAAGATAGACGTGGTAATCGGTGGCGGAGAGGTGCTGCTGCTCCGCGAGGCTGACGAGACGCTCGAGCGAATCCTGCTCGTCGGTGTAGGCATGCGCGGAGTTGGCGAGGCGTGCGTGAAGAAAAAGCAGGCTCATGTCCTCGGGCGCGCGGGATTTGATTTCGCTCGCGACCCGCCATGCCTCGTCGGCGGCGCCCGCCGCGGCGAATGCGCGCGCCTCGACTTCCAGCGCGGGAAGATTTTTGGGATCCAGTTTTTGGGCTTCCTGGGCGTATTTGATCGCGTCGGCGTAGTGCTTGCGCGACAGCTCCAGCGCGGCGGCGCAGACCTGGACCTCGGCCTCCTTCGGCGCGATGCCGAGCGCGGCGTCGAGGTATTCCCGGGCGGCGGACGGCTGTCCGACGGCGTCGAGCATGAGCGCCATTTGCGCGAGGTAGGCGCCGCGGTCGGCTTTATTATCAATCGTCCTCGCCGCATTGAGGGCATCCGGTGGGCGATAGAATGCCGGCAGTCCGCGCACAAAAAGCGCACCCCAGTTGTCCACGTGTTCGAGGCGGAAATCCGGCGATTGGGCAAGGTGCGCGAGGAGTGGCGTCAACTCCGCAGCGGTTCCCGCGAGCAGCACCGCGCCGAATCGCTGCGTGCGGTCTAGTTTCCGCCAGAGCTGTGGCGAAGCGAGTGCGGCGGTGTCCTGCGGAGTCGCGGCGGCAAACGAAAGGCCGTCCTTTGCGAAGAGGTCGCGGCCGCGCGGGTTGACGAAGATTTTTTCGAGCGGTTGCTTTTTTGCGGCTGCGGTGAGTTCGGCGGGGGATTGCAAATGCGCATCACGTGGGGGCGCCGATTTTTGGCAGGCGGCCAGTGTCAGCGCGAGAGTGAGCGGGAGAAAAAAACGCATGGAAGAAAGGGGAGCTTAAGGGCGTGCTCGTAATAAATCAAAACCGTGCAATCATGACGAATCCATCCCACATCCCATGAAACGATTCCTCACCGCCGCATTCGCACTCATTGGCATGAACATTCATGCGGAGCCGCTCACAGTGGGCGCCGCCGCCCCGGACATCACGGCGAATGACGAGAACGGCAAGCCGGTGAAATTTTCCGACGTGTATAAAAAAGGCGAACTCACGCTCGTCTATTTCTATCCCAAGGCAAACACGGGAGGCTGCACGGCGCAGGCCTGCTCGTTGCGCGACGCGATCGTGGACTTGAAGGAGATTGGCGTGACTGTGATCGGCGTGAGCCACGACACGCCGGCCGAGCAGCTTTCGTTCAAGACGAAGTTCGAGTTGCCGTTCACGCTCATTGCGGATTCGGACGGCGCGGTGATCAAGGCGTTTGGCGTGCCGACGTATCCCGGCGGCATGGCGCACCGGCAATCGTTCATCGTGAAGGACGGAAAGATCGCGTGGCGCTCGCTCGATGCGAAGACCAAGGAGCACGCGAAGGAAGTCGAAGACGCGGTGGCGGCGTTGAAGAAGTAGGAATCAACTCGCTGCGGAGTGAATAGAATCCGCCGGAACTTCGTCAGACAGGAAAACAATTCCTGCGATGAGGGTTCTGATTGTGTTGATGGCGTGCCTGGCTTTTCCGGTCGCAAAGGCTGATGAAATCAGGCTGCCGGGTGATCTTAAGACCGGTGATGCCTCCTCCGCCGGAGTGCTTCATATGGCGCGCGATGCTGCAACCGTGACATTCTCGAGCGAGTCCGGGGTTGCGCGGGTGCCGATCGTTGAGTTGCCTGGCGAACTGCGGAAGCTGCTCGGGTGCGATGTCCTGGATGTTGCGCGCGGGATGGGAGCGGAGAAAGACACGGTCGTTGCCGGGACGATGCCGGCCATCATCCACGGAACCTTGCTCGAAAATACCGAGAAGGGACTGCTTGTCGCCGTGGCGCAGGACTCCGGGCGAACCGCGCTGGTTCAAACGTCGAATGGAAATACAATAAGCTCCGTCGTGGCGACCCGCCGTTCCACGACCGAAAAGACAAGCGGCGACAGTCACTCCGTGCAAACCGAGGAGCCTATTTATGAGACGGTGCTTTATCTCATTCGCGGAAATCAAAATGCCGAACGTCTCAAGTCCGGCATGCAGGTGAACTACCGTGTCATTCCGACAGGTGCCGATTTTTACAAGGGCGCGGAAGCGGTCGCCGCGACGTTTGTGCAGAGCCTGGAATAGAGGTTCACTGAGTTGCGTCATTAATTGTGAAGCTGCTGATCCGGGATTAATCAGGACCGCCAGCGTTTTTGCTGAAAGAAACGGATCGCATTCACGTATTCTGATTAAACCCTCATGAAAACTTCAGCCATCCACGTCGCCGCGATTTTTGCCGCATTTCTTTCGTTTGCCGCCGCCCAAAAAAGCGACGATCAGAAATCCAAATCTACGACTCGTGAGGAGTCCGTGCCCGCCGTGCGTTTCGCCTCGCTCATTGGAAAATGGTATGTGGGAGGCGACGCGAATCGCGTGTGCTACATCGCAGCCGCTGCTGGAAAATTATTTGCCATCAACGACACAAACGTCGCCGCCGAGCTTGCGATTTCCGGGGACAATAGCTTGATCGCCAAATGGCCCGGTTCGCCAAACAGCGCGATCGTAATGCCGAAATACATTCTCTGGAGCGTCAATCAATGGTGGTCCAGGGAGCCCGCGAATTTTAGCGCAGCATTTTTCACGAAGGGCAAATGGGAAGCGCAGTTTCCGGAGGGGGCTTCGTCCCTGGTTTTTCGCAAGGACGGCAGTGTGCTCGAGCTTTGGAGAGGAGAGCCACTGCCGGGACGATGGAAGGATGGTCCCGAGGCTCAGTCCCTCGTATTGGAGCGTGCTGACGGCTCCGCATTTACTTTCAAAATGACGGATAAGGATTCTTGCGTCAGAAATGACGGGACCGTTTATACGCGCACCTCATCGCCTTCCAGCGCCAAAGCCGTAACCAAGGCGCGGGGCGAATAGGCGAGGACTTGTTGCGCCTGGCCACCTATGTCCAAAAAAAAAGCTGGAACTGATTTTCCGCTCAGTTTGGAAGATGCAAGCTATCCTAAGTGCCCTGTCAGGCGACCGGAACAAGAACCCCCGCTCTTTCTGTCGCTGTTGTCACAAGAATAAGATAATCTTTCCATATAGGATTAATAATCGGCTTTGCAATGTCTGCAACTTGGAATGCACTCAACTCTGCTTCGAAATCGTATTCGGCATGTGGAAGATGAAATGATCTTCCATTAATTTCTACGGTGCGCTTAAATCCATTCGCTATCATTGCAGCATGAAGAGCTTGATAGTCAGTTCCAGAAGGTGTTCCGCGTAATTCTACCCGAACAGTGAAAGAATTGGTCATTGACTTAGGAATTGGCAAAAAAGTTAATTGGCATCTTAAAATGTATCTACCGGCGGAAGATACTCCGACTGGCAAAGAATTTTATGAGTTTTTGACGTAGCCATATTCTTGGTCTTTTCAAAGAAAGCACTCTCAGTCATTTTCGTGCCCCAATCCAGCAGCACGCGTATTTCAAAATCGCCGTTTGCCTCGCGTGCTTCGATTGCTTGAAGTTCTATTAGTTCGTTTAGATCACGAATTAATGCCTTATGAGGACTATTAAGCGTAGAATATAATTTTTTCGTGTCTTTCGTGAGCTTTTGGAGAGTTACGACATCGACTTCTAAAAAAAGCTTAAGAAGTTCAAGTTGCCGTTTTGCGATTACCCGTTTTCGGGGATTTTGCATGCGCGTAAATAGATCATACATTAAATCTCTAAATAGCGACTTGGCCACATGAACTTTTATCTCTTTGAAAAGTCGCTGGCACTGAATAGCGACACCTTTCAGGCCAAACTTAAGAAATTCTGTTAAATCATGATCTTTTGCTCGAACATTTGACAGCGTCTGAAGATAAGTAGCCTTCTCTTCATAGTAGTAATTGGACATTGCAATGAAAAGTGTCCCTTGCAGTCCTCCTCGCTGTGTCATGAGGGATTCGAGAACCCTAGCTGTTCTCCCGTTTCCGTCTAAAAACGGGTGCATAGCAGCAAAATGATAGTGGAGAGCAAGTGCCTGAATAAGAGGATCGTGTTCTTTAAATTCACGCTCTACAGCCTCACACAACTTTAAAAACCCCTCATGACACGGTTTTCCTCCTTCTATCCCACGATGGCGCGGAGTTCCGAAAGTCACATTTTCATCTTTTGTGCGGAGCTTTCCTGGAGGACAGTGATCTTCATCTGCTCCCGTTATAATCAATCTATGTATGTGACAAATTAGATCGTCCGTTATCGGGCGATCGGTGGGCACTGTTTTTATCCATCTATATGCATTGGCGACTGACGCCGCTTGTTTTTGTGAGCGTGTAAAAAGTGCATCGGGACCTTCTCGAAGCGCAGCATCTAACTCGCGCTCGGTAAAATCAGCTCCTTCAATACGAGAGGTGCCAGCGACTTCCATTTTCAACTGCACTACTTGGAGGTCGTCAGTCCACTGGCGCTGGCTTGGAAGTTCCCGCAGTGATAGGATAGCGGCTTTCGCTTCGGTAAGTTCTGTGAAAATTGCCCGAAAATCGTAGAACACCCAGTTCTTCGGAAGAGAGTATTTGACCATCTTCAAATACGCTAGCCGCGCTCATTTCCATGTCAATTTTTAAACAGTATATTTATAATATGCTTCTTATAAAGAGCTTATAACTAAAAAGTCTCAAGTTATTCACATTGAATTACACGGTTTATTTCCTCGAAATTTCCGTGTTTTTTTATGGGATTCCTCGTCACTGCCTTGTTTAGCAGCTTTATGAAAAACTCCTCAACGGGGTGTTATCAGTTCGTAAGATCAGGAATGAGCATTTCTGTTGCCGAATAGTTGCGACTGTTGAAGTCGTCTATCCGAGCGTCCGGCCGATCAAGAGTGTAATGATGGCGACGACCAGCAGAAGGAGACGACGACCGGGATTTGTTCCGTGGAGAAAGTCATTGCTTCTGCCCTCCCAAATCCTTTTTCAGCTGGTCAAACGCCGCGAGGATTCCAGCCTCCTTGTTGACGGCTTTGAGTTTATCCCACGCTTCGACGAGTGGATGTTTTTTTACGGCGCGCGGCGGCGGACGCCTTTCCTCCGGCAGCGTGCTTCCTACGGTTCCAAGCGTGCGACCGGCGCGGCTTTGCTACCGTTTTGCTACCGTGCCGCCGATCATCAGAGAAATTGTGGGTTGGCTGGGACTCGAACCCAGAACCAATACCTTAAAAGGGTACTGCTCTACCATTGAGCTACCAACCCGAGGTCGCTTGCAAGCGGGGGCGAAAAGTATCCCCGTGCGCGGATGGACGCAAGCGCGGTTTTCTTATTTCACTCGCTGCCAGCGCCGGCCACGAGCATCGGCATCGCGTAGAGTCCCTTGCTTGCAGTGATGAACAGCGTTTTGCGGTCGCTGCCGCCGAAGCAGACATTCGCGGTCCACGGCTCGGGCACGTCAATGTGCGCGATTTGTTTTCCGGCTTTATCGAAAATGGTGACGCCCTTGCCGGTGAGGTAGAGGTTTCCTTTTTCGTCAATCGTGATGCCGTCGGAGCCCATTTCGCAAAAAAGCGTTTTGCCGGCGAGCGAGCCGTCGGGCTGGATCGCGTAGCGCCATGTTTTGCGCGCGCCGATGTCGGCGACGAAAAGTGTTTTGCCATCCGGCGTGCCGACGATTCCGTTCGGCTGCACGAGGTCGTCGGCGACGCGCGTGAGTTTTTTGTGATCGGGTGCGAGGTAGTAGACGCACTGTTTGTCCTGCTCGGGCGCGGTGCGCGTCCAGTAATCGCGCTGGTAATAGGGATCGGTGAAATAGAGGCCGCCGTCGGGGCGCACCCACACGTCGTTCGGTCCGTTGAGCGCCTTGCCGGAATAATCCTTGAGGACGACTTCGATTTTTTTGTCCGCGGGGGTGATGCGCCAGAGCTCGAATTTGCCATCGGCGCAGGCCCAGAGATCGCCCTTCGCGTCGAAGCACAGGCCGTTCGAGCGGCCTGCGGGCTGGAGGAAGGTCGTGAGCTTGCCATCCGTGCTCCACACGAGGATGCGGTCGTTCGGCTGGTCGGTGAAATAGACATTGCCCTTCGCGTCGCTGGCGGGGCCTTCGGTGAACAAAAAATCACCGGCGAGTTTTTGCAGTTTTGCGTCGGGCGCGAGGATCTGGGCGTGCGAGAGGATGATGGGAAATGCGGTGAGGCACGCGGTGAGGGGAAGCAGTTTCATGTCGCGACACGTTGCCAGAAAGTCCGGCGTAACGTCACGCTTCGAAGCCTTGCAGCCACCAGCGCGCGGTCGGTCTGGCCTTGCCGAAGCTGCGCTGGAAATAGATGCGGGCGATCCGCCCGTCCGCCGTGCGAATGCGCCATGAATGACGCCGCACGTAGCGCTCGCCGCTGCCGTGCTTGCAATCGCCGTAGTCCCTGCCGCTTTCCAGAATTTCCGCGACGACGAGATCATCCTTCCGCCAGCGGAATTTTGCCGGCAGCCCCGGCGCGCCTGTTGACATGGCCGCAGGATCAAAGCTGCGGTCGGGCTTCAGCGGCTCGGAGACGAATTGCGCGATCATGGAAAGTCGCGCTCCGGAAATCTAGTTCAGCAGCGCGTTGAATTTCTTCCTCTCGCACACGATCAGAAAGAGCGCAAGCAGAGCGAGGATGAGCGGGATGCCGACAGCGCCGCTCTTTGCGACCAATGCGTGAAAGACGAAAATGTTGATAATGATCGGGCCGAGGACGAGGAGACCGAAATTCCGTGTCTTGGGAATCGCAACAAGGATGCCACCCGTGAGTTCACAGACCTTCACGAAGGTCAGCCAGCCGGTCGGCGCGAAGACGCCCATGAACGTGAGGACAATCGGAGGGGTGTCCGGCGGCGGCGCTGGCATTTTTCCTAGGAAGAACAGGGAGGAGAAGAAGATGAATGCGAGGCCGAGCAGGGCTCCGGCGATGTTGGCTGCGATTTTCATGGGGGGTCTGGTTTTGGTAATGACGAATGGCGGATTCGCGCGAGGACAGCAAGCTTATCAATTGCCCGGGAATTTCGTGCGGACGGCGTAGAGCGAGGTGCCTGCGGGGATGTAGAGCGTGCGGTGGTCCTTGCCGCCGAAAACGAGTCCCAGCGGGCGCTCGGGGACGGTGATCATGTCCATCAGCTTGCCGGACTTGTCGTAGACGAAGATCTGGCCCTCGGCGATGTAGACGTTGCCCGCGCTGTCCGTGGCGACGGCTTCACCGCCGCGCTCCGCGAAGAGCTTTGAGGACTTGATCCGGCCGGCGTCGTCGAGCGTGACGGCGTAGGTTTTGCCGTCGCGCTCGAGCGTGACGTAGCCGGATTTGCCGGCCTCGATCGGCTGCATGCCGTAGGCGCGGAGGATGTCCTGATCGCGCACGCCCCAGCTCAGGCGGTTTTCGATGAAGTCCGTGCCTGCGGGCAGGAACGTGGTGCCGTCGGGCGAAACGAACTGCGCGGCAATTTCGGATTTTCCCGCGACGGCGTCGGGGCCGTTCGTCCAGTAGTTGCGCGGGAGAACGGCGGTTTTTCCGGGGCGATCGGTCATGGGTTGCGGCTCCAGCAGGCGGAGTGATTCGCGCGGTTTTGCGGGATCGAAGGCATAGACGGCGCCGGTGTAGGAAACACCGATCAAATTGCCCGCCTTGTCGGCCGCGAGGTTGATCGTGTCGAGCGGGGCGTCGGCGATGAGCTCGTCCTTCGGACTCATTTCCGTCCAGCGATGGATGCGCTGGCGTTTCGCGTCAACGGCGTAGAAGCGGCCCTCGGGATCGGTCGTGCCGCCCGCGAGGCGGAAGAAATCGCCGGAGAGTTTTTCGACTTTTGCGTCTTCGGCGAGGACGAGCGAGGGTTTCGCCTGGGGCTGGGGAGCGGGCTTGTCGTTGAGCGTGAGCGTGGCGAACTCCCACTGGCGCAGCTCGAGGCCGTTGCCTTCGTCAACGATGGCGTTGTCGAAATTGCAGCGCGCATTTGTCCAGCAGTGGAAGTTGCGGAAGCGGATGTCGTTCGACGCGCTCACCTTCACCGCTGCGGGGAATGGCTGCCACGAGCTGATGACGCGGTAGATGAAGAGATTCGCAAGCGTGAGGTTGCTGCAATTCCGGATGTCCACCGGCAGTGCGAAGCCGCTTTCGCCGCGCTCCTCCTCGAGCTGCAGCGCGTAGATTTCCCAGTTCGAGACGTTGTCGAACATGGCCTCGTTGCGCACGTGGTGCTCGCTCGACATTTCGTAGATGCGGCCGGGGGTCGAGGTGTTCGAGACAAGCAGACCGGCCTGTGCGAAGG
>JBOHXO010000006.1:0-4788 GCA_050737475.1 Chthoniobacterales bacterium | reverse complement strand
GCACCGCGGGCACCTACACCCTCGGCGCAAAATTGCGCGCAAGCGTGAATTACACGTTCGTCTCCGGGCCACTCAAAATCGTCGGGCAGACCGCGAACTATCTCGGCTTCGGCACTTTCAACGGCGGCAGCGCCAATCAAAATCTCATCGTGGACAGCATCCAGGTGGCGTTCAACGGCTCGATCGGCGCGGGCACGAACCCGGTCACCGCCCGCGCGGACCTGACCGCCCTCACGCCGAACACGACGTATCATTATCGCGCCGTCGCGCAAAACAGCTCGGGCACCACGTTCGGCCCGGACCAGACCTTCGGCTTCCCGCTGACGCCGGCCGTCGACGCGGCAAATCATTCGTTCCTGTCGTCGTCGGGAGATTTCCAAGCGCGGATTTACGACGACACCGGCCACCTCGCGATCGCCGGACCGGACCTCGCGGGCAATCCGCTCGCAAATGTCATCACCTTCGCTCCGCCCTCGGCGAAAATCGGCGGTGCGATTTACGACTTCGGCCGCGTGATCTCGGCCACCGCGATTCCGAATGGCCTGGAAGTCGTGCAGTCGCTCGCGGCGACGACGATCACCGCACAACTCACGTTTACCAGCGACGGCGTGATGCGTTACGAAGTGACGAATTGGAACAGCCTCACGCCCACGGAAACGAATATTTCCGCGGCGTCCGACAGCTCGGAGCATTTCTACGGATTTGGCGAAAAATTCAATACACTCGACCAGGCTGGAAATCGCGTGCGCATGATCACGCTCGACCCGCCGGGCACGAAAGGCGACCAGTCCTACAAGCCGATGCCGTGGTTCGTGAGCACACGCGGCTACGGCTTCCACCTCGACTCCACAGCCGAGAGTTATTTCGACATGCGCAAGACCGCGGCCGACCGCTACACGGTGCAGAACCTCTTCACGTCGCTGAAGTTCAACGTCGTGTTCGGCCCGAAGCTCACCGACGTCATCACCCGTTTCACCGCCTACAGCGGCCGCCCGTATCTGCTGCCGAAATGGGCGTTCGGCACATGGATCTCGTCGGACATCTGGCGCAACGGCGGCGAGGTGCGCTATTGCGTGAGCAAGCACCTGCTGAGCGGAATTCCGGCCAGCGTCTTCGTTTTCGATTCGCCGTGGGAGACGTCCTACAACGACTTCACCTGGAACATGTCGCAATGGAGCGCGGGCGGCACCTACGAGGGGCAGTTCTACGCGGGCTTCACGACCGTGAACGAGATGATGACCTACTTCCGCTCGAACGGCTTGAAGGTCATCTGCTGGCTGACGCCGTTCGTGAATGTCAGTTCGTTCCAGGACAGCGTCGGCGGCGTGAACGTGCCGGGACAGAACACCGGCCAGGCCGCAAACTACGCTGCCGGCGCGACGAATAATTACTTCGTGCGCAGCTCCCCGGGCGGCCCGCCGCTGGTGGTGCCGTGGTGGAAGGGCAGCGGCAGTCCGGTGGACTTCACCAACCCCGCGGCGAAGTCCTGGTTCCTCGGGCAACTCCAGACGCTCGTGAATGACAGCAAGGTGACCACCATGAGCGGCATGGAGCCGGCGATCGGCGGCTTCAAGACCGACGACGGCGAGACCACGAACGGCACGAACACCTACATCCCGACCACGGCCAGTTATTTCGACGGCCGCACCGGCGTCGAAATGCGCAACGGCTTTTGCATCGAATATCACAAAGCCGTTTCCAGCGTACTCGGCACGGACGGCATGCTTTTCGCGCGCAGCGGTTTCACCGGCACGCAGCAATATCCCGCCGGCTGGTCGGGCGACAATGAAGCGAATTTCGACAAGGCCGCCAACGGTTTGAATTCCGTGATGGTCGCGGGCCAGAGCGCTGCGATGAGCGGGTTCTCGATGTGGGGCCACGACATCGGCGGCTACCAGAACTCGAACTTCGAAACCGATCGTGCCGATCTCTTCATGCGCTGGACGCAATTCGGCGCGTTCTCCCCGCTCATGCAGATGCACCGCAACGTGGACGCCGCCAATCTCCAGCAATATCCATGGGGTTACGGCGCCGCGGCGCTGGCCAATTACGTCGCCTACGCGAAGCTCCACACGCAGCTCTTCCCCTACATCTACTCGTATGCGAAGGAGGCCAGCCAGACCGGGCTCCCGATCATTCGCCCGCTGGTGCTGACGAACCAGACCGATGCAAATACCTACGGCCTGCGCCACTCGTTCAACTTCGGCAACGAGTTCCTCGTCGCACCGATGAATGCGGCGGCTTCGACCGCGCGCAATGTCTATCTGCCAGCCGGAGCGTGGTATGATTACTGGACGAACACGCGCTACACCGGCGGCCAGAATCTCGCCTGGTCCAACGCCGATGCCGCCAAAGTGCCGCTCTTCGTGCGCGAGGGCGCGATCATTCCGATGCTCATAAACGTTCCGCAGACGCTCAACTCCGCGGACTATGTCAACAACGCCGACATCACCACGCGCGACAACGGACTACAATTTCTCGTCTATCCCCGCGCGGGCAGCCCGACCAGCTTCACGGTTTATGACGGCACCGCCGCGTTGTCGCGCGTGGATGGTGGAAAGAAAACCGTCCTCGTGGATTCGGTGCCGCGCGTGCTCATGATCAAGGCGCTTTCCGCCGAGCCGGACGGCGTGAAAATCAACGGCCGCGCCCTCGCCCATTGCGCCACGCCCACCATCCTCGCCACGCAGTCCGAGGGCTGGAGCTACGAGGGCGGCTTTGTTTACGCAAAGGTCCAGCACAAGGGGGGACGCGCCGTTTTCAGCTATCCATCCGGCGCGACCAGCACGGACGACACCGACGCAGACGGCATTCCCGACTGGTGGATGCTCGAGCAATTCGGCCACCCCACCGCCGAGACATCCGACGAATCGCGCGCGGGCGACGACCCCGACAAGGACAGTTCGATCAACTCCGCGGAATACAGCGCAGGAACGCTCGCGAGGGATGAGACATCATACTTCCGCATCACAAGCCTGGACCGTCAGCCGAACACCGATGTCACGCTCACCTGGAGCACCGTGCCCGGCAGAATCTACCAGGTCCGCGCGACCGCGGCGTTGGACACGGCCTACACCCCGATCAGCGACACGATCACCGCGACCGGCGACACCGCGAGCTACACCGACGTCCATCCCACCGGGGACAACAAGTTCTACAAAGTCGTTGTCATGCCGTGAGTTCCGGGGCTTCCGGCGTTAACCATTAACCGACATTTCAATTAGACGCTCCCCATGAGTGGGGCCACATTCAGAGCAGGAAACGATGCACAGGCCGCGGTCGTGCAGTCGGATTCCTGGACACAAGTTCGATGACGCATCCCTTCAGAAATCCAACCACGCCGACATTTGCCTTGAGGCTTGCCGCATTTGCCTGCCTTGCGCTCGGCACGCCGTCTTTTGCACTGGCGGACGCATCCACCGAGGCGGTGGGATTCTCGCGCATCGCCGCGCCCGGTAATTCCGACACGATCGTCTCGCTGCCTTTCAAACGCACGGCCGCCTTCGTCGGCAAGATCTCGTCCGTCGCCGACAATGTGATCACCGTGCAGGGTTCGCCCGCATGGGCGACCGCGCCGCAACAGTTTGCCTACGCGACCGGCACGCAGCCGAATACCTACTACGCCTTCATCAAGTCCGGCCCTCGCGAAGGCACTTACTTCACGATCACCGGCAACGGCTCGAACACGCTCACGCTCGATCTCGCTGGCTCTGATCTCGCCGGCGTGGACAATACGACGGCCCTCGAAGTCGTTCCTTACTGGACGCTGGGCACCGTGTTTCCGGGCGGCAGCGGCGTGAACGCCTCGACCGACGAGTCCCATCGCCAGACCGACATTCTCGTTCCCGACGTGGCGGCCAATGGCATCAACGTCCCCGCCGCAAAGACCTATTTTTTCGCGGGCGGGCATTGGCAGCAGGTCGGCCAGGGCGCCGCCAGCCGCGATGACGATTGCCTCCTGCCGGATTCGTTTCTCACGATTCGTCATAAAGTTTCCGCCGGCACATTCCTCAACCCCGCGGGCGAGGTGGTCTTCACAAAACTCGCCGTCGCCCTGGCGACAAGCGCCACGGGCCGGCAGGATAATTTCGTCGCGCTCGCGCGGCCCGTTCCCGTCTCCCTGGACAACTCCGGACTCATCACCAGCGGCGCCTTCAGCTCCAGTCCGAACAACCTCGCGCGCACCGATGAGCTTCTGTTCTTCGACAACATCGCCGCAAAGACGGGCAAGTCCGCATCCGCGGTTTATTTTTACGCGGGCGGCATGTGGAGAAAAGTCGGCTCGGGCAACACCAATGTCGGCGCCACCAATGTGTTCATGCCCGGCACGGGCGTGGTGATCCGCAAAAACAGCACTGTGGGCGGCGCCACGGCGATCTGGTCGAACACGCCCACCTACTCGAACTGACGAGCCGCCAACTCCATGAAAAAACGGATCACGCTGGCCGCCGCAATCACCGTGCTGACGCTCTCCCAGGCGTTTGCCGACAGCGCCACGCTCACGCTGGATGCCGCGTATTTGAAGACCGCGCTCGGCGTGAAAATTCCCGAGAACACCGGCTTGCTGATGCTGGTCGCGAGCCGGATGGACGCGCTATTTGGCACGCCGACGAGCGCTGCATTCACGACCGACGACGATGTCGAACTCGGCCGCTGGGCGCTTACCGGCGGCGGTGCAGACGGGACTTTTTCGCAAACGATCGTGCTCGACCTGACGGGCAATCTCACCACGGGCGATCCGGTGGAATTGCTCTGGTTTCCGTCGCTCAACGTCGCGTCCTCGCAGCC
>JBOHXO010000005.1:0-3392 GCA_050737475.1 Chthoniobacterales bacterium | reverse complement strand
ATAAAAGGTCTCGGGCAGATGCAGGACGATCGGATGGTCGGGCGCCTGGCGGTATTCGGCGATGAGGCGCGCGGAGCGGCGGGCGTCGGACAGGCCGCCGCAGACCGTATCGAGAAACGTCACGATATCCACATGATGCGAGCAGGAAAATGTCGCGAGCAATCCGCCGGGCCCGAGCAGCGCGCCCGCGCGGACGTGCAGGTCGCGATAGCCGCGCATCGCGTCGTGGAGCTTGCCGCGGGACTTCGTGAACGACGGGGGATCGAGAATGATGAGGTCGAATTTTTCGCCGGTGCGCTCGGCGCGGCGGAGATATTCGGCGACGTCGGCGCGCTCGCAGCGGACGTCGAGGTTGTTGCGCGCGGCATTCGCCTGCAGGCGCTCGAAGCTCTCCAGGCCGGACTCCACGGCCACGACGGACACTGCTCCGGCCTTTGCGCAGGCCAGCGCGAAGCCGCCCTGGTTGCTGAAGCAATCAAGCACGCGCCTGCCGGTGGCGTGCTTCGCGACGGCGGCGTAATTGGCAACCTGGTCGAGGTAGAAGCCGGTTTTCTGGCCGGCGAGCAGATCAATCTCGAAGGTCACGTCGTCGATCCGGATCGGCTGCACGGGCGTTGGCTCGCCGAGCAAAATGCCGCTTGCGGATTCCATGCCCTCGGCGGCGCGAACGGTGGCGTCGTTGCGCTCGATCACGCCGCGCACGCCAAGCGTCTCGATGAGCGCGGCGGCGATCTCCGCCTTGTGATTGTCCATCGCGAGCGTGAGTGTTTGCAGCACGGCGGTGTCGCCGTATTGGTCGGCGATCACACCGGGCAGGCCATCGCTCTCGCTCCACACCACGCGACGCAGGTCGCGGCGGCAGCCGGCGCGGTCGCGGACCTCGGCGGCCATCGCGATGCGACGTCGGAAAAAATCAGGGTCGAGATCCTGTCTGCGGTGCGAGATGCGGCGGGCGACGATTTTGGATTTCGAATTGTAGATCGCGGTGCCGAGCAGGCGGTCGCGGCCGTCCTTGATGGAAATGACATCGCCGTCCTGCGGCTCGCCGAAAATTTTCAGCACCTCGTTGCCGTAGACCCAGTCGTGGCCGTGCAAAATTCCGGCGCGCGGGCGAACGATCAATCCGGCCACTGGTTAGTTGAGAGTTGATGGTTGATAGGAAGCAAGGGATCGGGCGCGATCCTATCAGTCACCGCTCACCAGTCACGACTTCCCGCGGCAATCCGCGCAACTCAAGTCGTCGCGCAGGTCGGCGCCGGTTTTTGTAAACCCCGGCTCGGGATACTCGAAGACCTCGCCTTCGTAGTTGCGGATGACGATTTTTTCAGGGTCGTGGTAGAGGACGTAGTTCGGGTTGATCGGGACCTTGCCGCCGCCACCGGGCGCATCGATCACGTATTGCGGAATCGCATAGCCGGTTGTGTGGCCGCGCAGGCCCTCGATGATCTCGATGCCTTTCGCGACGGACGTGCGCAGGTGCGACGTGCCCTTGATGAGGTCGCACTGGTAGAGGTAGTAGGGCCGCGTGCGCGACATGAGGAGCTTGTGGATGAGCGTTTTCATCACATCCACGGAGTCGTTCACGCCCGCGAGCAGCACGCTTTGGTTGCCGAGTGGGATGCCGTGATCGGCGAGTCTCCAGAGCGCTTCCTTCACCTCGGTGGTGAGTTCGCGAGGATGATTCACATGCACGCTCATCCAGAGCGGGTGAAACTTCTGCAGCATTTTGCAAAACTCGGGCGTGATCCGCTGAGGCAGGAAAATAGGCACTCGCGAGCCGATGCGCAGAAATTCGATATGAGGAATCGCGCGCAGGCGGGAGAGGATTGCCTCGAGCCTGTTGTCGGAAAGCAGCAGGGCGTCGCCGCCGGAGAGCAGCACGTCGCGCACCTCGGTGTGCTTCTCGAGATATTGGAACGCCTCCTCGAAATCGGTGTGCAGTTCCTGCTCGCCGACGCCGCTCACGACACGCGCGCGGGTGCAATAGCGGCAGTAGCTTGCGCAGCGATCCGTCACGAGAAACAGCACGCGGTCCGGGTAGCGGTGCACGAGCCCGGGCACGGGCATGTGGCTGTCCTCGCCGCACGGGTCGGCGAGTTCCCACGGCGCGGTGTTGCCCTCGTCGAGATGCGGGATCACCTGCCGGCGGATCGGGCAATTCGGATCCTCGGGATCAATGAGGTTGAAATAATGCGGCGTGACCGCGAAGGCGAGTTTGTTGCCGGAGAGAATGACGCCGGCGCGCTCCTCGGGCGTGAGGCGGATTTTTTTCTCGAGCGACTCAAGGGTGGTCACGCGATTGCGCAACTGCCACTTCCA
This sequence comes from Chthoniobacterales bacterium, assembly GCA_050737475.1. Taxonomy (GTDB): domain Bacteria; phylum Verrucomicrobiota; class Verrucomicrobiia; order Chthoniobacterales; family JAATET01; genus JAATET01. Next base: position 1,073 of record JBOHXO010000005.1, on the reverse strand, counting down.
GTCGTTCCATTGCTCGCTCGGAACGTCGGGCCAGTGGCCCGGGGCATGAGAGCGAAACGCCTTCTCATGCAGATTTTCGACTGCGTCCATGTTCGGTGACCATCAAACTAGATTGCATCGGCACATTGTCAACGCCGGGGCGGCTCCATCGCGTCATGCGGGGCGGAATCAGGGACTCCGCCTATCCCCCGTCAAGGAGGGGCAATTCCAGAGTAAACGTGCTGCCGCTGCCCAGGGTGCTTTGCACGCTGACACGGCCGCCCATGGCCTCGGCGAATCGCTTGACGATGGTCAGGCCGAGGCCGGTGCCTTCCTTCGCGCGCGTTTTGTGATTTGATGCGCGGGTGAACGGGTCGAAGATCGCGGCGAGTTCGGAGGATTCGATGCCGGGGCCGGTGTCGCGGACATCGAGGCGCAGCCAGCCGTTTTCGCTTTTCGTGGCACTCATGGTCACGCTGCCGGAGTCGGTGAATTTCACGGCATTGCCGGCGAGGTTGAAAAGAATCTGGCGCAGGCGATCGGGATCGCCGCGCAGGCCCGGCAATGAGGGGTCAACGGTTTGCGCAAGCGAGATGCCCTTGCGTTTCGCGGCGACGCCGAGCACCGCAATCACGGGATCAAGCGCCTGCTCGAGGCGGAACGGAACGTCGGCGAGTTCGACATGGCCGGCTTCGAGGCGGTTCATGTCGAGCAGGTCATTCACGAGTGCGAGGAGATGCTCGCCCGCCTCGTGGATGACGCCGATTTCTTCGCGACGCTGCGCATCGAGGCTGGCGGTGTCCATGAGTTCCGCCTGCATGATGATCGAGCTCACCGGCGTGCGCAGGTCGTGCGTGATTTGCGTGAGGAATTCCATTTTCGCCTGGCTTGCGCGAATGGATGCGTCGCGTGCGGTATCGAGCATTTTTTCCACCTCGATGCGGTCCTTGATCTCGAGCTTGAGGCGTCCGTTGAGGCGCCAGATGGGGAGCAGGATTCCGAATGTGCACAGCGCCAGCGCCAGCGCAGTGCCGGTGGTCCAATAGAGCCAGGCGTAGTTCGTCTTCGGGCTTGGATCGTAGAGAAATTTATCG
>JBOHXO010000004.1:0-2818 GCA_050737475.1 Chthoniobacterales bacterium | reverse complement strand
CTTATGGACCAGCCAGAGCTCGTCGCGGCAATCCTCCGCCTTGAGAAAGCGCACGGAGCCGTCGGCAAACAGGTAGTTCGAACCACCGCCAAACGCCCGCTTGTTGATCACCGTGTTTTGATTCCCCTCCTCGAAATCCATGTAGAAATTCGAGTGTCCGATAGCCGGCGCAAGCAGGATCGTCTGGCTCGGCGCGTCGAGATTGGTCGTGTAAACCGTCACTGACTCGTCGTTGAACGCGCCGAGATCGTTATAGCCGTTCATCATGTAGCTCGTGTTGTTCTGCGTGCTGCTGAGCGGGTCCGTCTTGCGGCGCAAGTAATTCTCCGGATCGCCCGGATCGGCGTAAACCTTCGCATCCTTCAAATACTCGCCGAGCAGCTTCGGCCATCGTTCACCCGTCTTCACGCGGCTCGGCAGGCGGTTGTCGTTGTCCCCCGCAAAAAGCTGAAAGCCCGCGCCCACCTGCCGCATGTTATTGATCGAGGTCGCCTCCTGCCCGCGCTTGAGCGCCGCCGGACCGACGGCAAATAACAGCGCCACGAGCACCGCGATGATCGCCACCACGACAAGCAGCTCGATCAAGGTGAATGCGGCGGGCTCGCGGTTCATGGGAAGTTCTGCGTTTCCTGGAAAACGTGGCGCACCCGTCCGTCATCGTCAAATCGCGCCGCGGCATTGACGCCAATTTTTCCAGCGTGCATGCTGGCCAGGAACCGATCCACTCCCATGAAATCCTGGAAACTCCTTCCCTTCTTCGCCGCAATCATCGCCCTCGCCGGCTGCGCCAGCCTCGAGGCGCCAAACACCGAGGCCCTGCTCTCCGCCGCCGGCTTCGTCGTGAAAACACCGTCCACGCCGAAACAGCAGGCCTTCTACAGCGCGCTGACGCCGTTCGAACTGCAGCACGACACGATCAACGGCAAACCCATCTATGTCTACGCCGACAAGACACAGGGTGTCGTCTATTTCGGCAACGCGCAGGCCTACCAGAAATACCAGCAGCTCAGCCTCAAGCAGCAGGTCGCCGAGGATGAACTCAATGCCGCCGAGATGGAAGAGGACGCCGCGCTCGACTACAGCACGTGGGGTCCCTGGACCGGCTTCTGGGATTGATCGGTCCCTCCTTCAATGAGATAGGGCATCCCGCGCCGCGTGCAGAATGTCGTGGCTTCGGGAACCCGCGGCGCGGATTCCCCGGACTGGTAGAGGCACTCGCGCCGCGAGTGCCTGATGGATCCACCTTCCCGGGCTGAAGCCCCCTCTACGGCTTCGAGTTTCCGAGCACTTCGAGATATGTGCGTGCGCTGTCCACAACCTTGTGCGTCTGAGGGTCGTAGCAATCCACGCGCATCGTCTTGAGCATCCAGCGACCGTCGAGTTTCTGGCCGGAGATCATCTCGAAACGTTTGATCACGCGGCCGTCCGCGCCATAGCCCTCGATGCGCAACACCGCACCGCTCGACTCGGAAATCCAGATTCGCGCCGCCGCATACTGCGACTGCCCCTTCGGCGCGTGCACCTCGATTTTCCAGCACTTGAATCCGCGAATCGCTTCCTCGCCGACCAGTTTCGGTTTCGGCCAGTAGAGCAGCTTGAGCGCAAGGTCCTCGTAGGTGATCGCCGAACCGCGCACCTTCTCGTCGTAGCGTGCAGGCTTCACCGCCGCCGACTTCCCGCCGGACTGCTCGCGCAATTCCGAGGAATCCTCGCCGAGCGTGAGCTGGATTTCCTGGTCGGGCTCCGCGAAGCGATAGCGCACCACGCCGTCGTGCAGCGAAATCGTGAACGGCGTTTTGCCATCGTCGTTACGCAACCGCGCGCTGAGGTCCGCCTGCTGGCTCATCGGATTCAACCGCGCCGAGCGCATGATGTCCTCCCCGGTCGGAGTCTGTGCGCATGCGGTGGCTGCGGCGAACAGGACAATAAGAAGGGCGAGGCGGCTCCGGGCTTGAGTGAAGGAAGGTTTCATCGGACAGTCGCCGCAATATCCGCCATCTCTCGATGGATCAAAGCCTCTTTTCACTCATCAACGGTCATTGGACCCATCCCGCGCTCGATCTGCCCATGGCGGCGCTGTCGAGCTGGGCGTTCTGGTGGCCGTTCGTCGCGCTCGCCGGCGCGCTTCTTTTTATCTTCGGCGGATTCCGCGGACGCGCCGCCGTCGCCTGCGCCGCGCTGGCCGTGGGCATGACCGATGGCGTGGTCGTGGACGCGATTAAAAAAGCCGTCGGCCGCCCGCGCCCGAACCAGGTGCTCGAAAACGTGCGCATGCTCGACCTCCAGAAAGCCACCCCGCGGCTGCTCGCGGTCGCAATGCCGCCGAAGATCGAATATTCGCGGCCGTCGTTGAAACCCGTGCGCGGCATTTCGTTCCCCTCCGGCCATGCATCGAACAACTTCGCCGTCGCCGTCGTCATCGCCGTCTTCTACCGCCGCTGGGGATGGCTGTATTTCATTCCGGCCACGCTCATCTCCTACTCGCGCATCTACGTCGGTTCGCATTATCCGTCCGACATCATCGTCGCAATGATCCTCGGCGCGGGCGTCGCGTGCCTCGTGCTGGCCGCCTGCGAATGGCTCTGGCGGCGGTTCGCCGGCCGCATCGTGCCAAAACTTTTTGCGGCGCATCCCAGCCTGATCGCCGGATGAAAACCGCCGCGCTCCTGCTGCTCGCGATCCTCACCGCGGTGCGCCTGTGGCTCGCCGCGGTGCTCCCCGTCACACCGCCGGAGGCCTTCGACTGGCTCTGCGCGCACCGCCTCGACTGGGTGTTCTTTGACGGACCCGGCGGCACCGCGTGGCTCGTCCACATCAC
>JBOHXO010000003.1:0-4014 GCA_050737475.1 Chthoniobacterales bacterium | reverse complement strand
CTCCCAACAAGCGAAAAGGCCGGCTGCCACAAAGCGGCAGACGGCCTTTTTCTCTCGGGAGGGAAAGCGTAGTTCTATCGTTTCGAGAACTGGAAGCGCTTGCGGGCTCCGGGCTGGCCGGATTTTTTCCGCTCCTTCATGCGCGGATCGCGCGTGAGAAGGCCTTCTTTTTTGAGGACGGGACGAAGCTCGGGGTTGATCTCGATGAGCACGCGGCTGATCGCGAGGCGCAGCGCGCCGGCCTGGCCGTTGATGCCGCCGCCGGTGGTGCTGACGCGGAGATCGTAGCTGTGGACGCTGTTGGCAAGCTCGAGAGGACGAAGAATATCGTTCTGGAGCGAGAGGGTGGGAAAATAATCGGTGAATTCGCGCTCGTTGACGCGGATGGTGCCGGAGCCGGCCGTGGCCCAGATTTTTGCGATGGCGTTCTTGCGGCGGCCGGTGGCGAGGTATTCGTTGCTGCTCATTGGAGAATATTAAATGGTCGCGGCCTTGGGGTTTTGCGCTCCATGCGGATGCTCGGCGCCGGCGTAAACGTGAAGCTTGCGGTAGGTCGTCGAACCGAGCGCGTTGTGCATGATCATGCCCTTGACGGCGCGCTCGACGAGAAGCTCGGGACGGCGCTCTCGGCGGGCGCGGAAACTCTCGTGCTTGTGGCCGCCGACGAAGCCGGAGAAGCTCATATACTCCTTCTGGACTTCCTTCTTGCCGCCAACCTTGACCTGTCCAGCGTTGATGACGACGACGAAATCGCCCGTGTCCACGTGCGTGGTGTAAATGGGTTTGTGTTTGCCGCGCAGGAGAGTGGCGGCTTTCACCGCAACGCGACCAAGCATTTGGTCCTTGGCGTCAATCACCCACCAATCGCGCTTCACTTCTGCTGGTTTGGCTGAAAAGGTCTTCATTGGAAAAGGGTCGAGAAGTCACCACGGTTTCCCCTCGTTGTCAAACTTGAAAATCGTCTTTCTTCGCCGGGACGCAACCGCAAAAAAAAGTGGCGGCCCCGGACAAAGCCAGGACCGCCACCCCCATTCAAGACAATTGGTTACTGTTGGGCCTTCGAATCCTTCCCGGCTTTCTGCTTGTCCATGCGCTCCTTATGAAGCTGCTCGGCTTTCGCTTTTTGCTCGGGCGTGAGGACGGCCTCCACCTTGGTCTTCGTGTCCGCCATGATCGGTTTCACCTTTTCGCGGACCTGATCCTTCGTGAGCGTGGTGTCGGCGCGGACCGCGTCCATCTTGGTCTTCTGGTCCTGGAAAATCCCCGTGACCGCTTTGACCTGATCGTCGGTCAGCGAGAGGTTTTCCTTCATCTTGGCGACACGCTCCTCGACGCTGGGGCCTTTCGGCTTGGGAGCGTCAGCAGTTTGCGCGCAGAGCGGCGAGAGTGGGAGCAACGCGACAAGCGCGGCGCCGGCAAGGAGAGAGAGACGGGTTGTATTCATACGAGCATGTAACCCCGGGATTTGTGTGAGGTTGCAAAAGATCGTCACGGCGAGCCGCACACTTGCACCGGGGAAATCCCTCAGCCAATAATCCCGGCCGCCCGATGTCCGCCCTCATTCCACAAATCCTGCGCCGCACCGCACAAATCACCGCCGTTCTCGCCCTTGGCCTGCTGGCTTCCTGTGCCACGAAAAAAGGCGGTTCCACTCCCCCCCCTGCCGCGTCCGCGCAAAAGAAAAAGGAAAAAGAGAAGGAAAAGAAACCGAAGCCCGCTCCGACTCCCAGCCCCAAGGCCACGCCTGCGCCGGAGCCAACGCCCGTGGCGCGGTATTTCGCCAAGGTGAGCGTCGAGGGTGGCGAAAGCACTCAGCAGGAAATCACACCGGACAATACGCCGGCGCCTTCGCCCACGCCCTCGGAATCAACCGAACCATCCGCATCGCCTACGCCCACGCCATCTCCCGGCCCGACTCCAAAGCCGTCGAATTTCATTTCGCAGACCTGGCAGAAAATTTTTCCGCCGAAACCGGCTTCCAGTTCCAATTCATCGAAGCCCAATTTTATTACGCAAACGTGGCAGAAAATCTTCCCGCCGAAACCCACTCCGACCCCCGCGCCCGGCGAAACCGGCCGCATACCGGCGAGCGTGACCACCGACGACGGGCAGCGCGTGGAAAAAGTTTTGAGCGAAGGCGAAGGGCCTGCGGCAGGGCCGACGCCGGCGCCGGTTGAGATCAAGGCGCGGCCGAAGGAGAATATTCTTTCGCGGACGTGGCATATGGTTTTCCCGAAAAAAGAGGAGCCACCCGTGGCGACTTTGCCGCAGTGGATCGGCACGATCAAACTCGTGAACGAGCGCGACGGCTACGCGTTGATTGATTCGCAGCAGGGCTACTACGCGATGCCCGACGGCGAGATTCTGAACTCGGTCGGAGGCGGTTCGGAGAGCGGCGTGCTGCGCGTCACGTCGGATCGCAACCCTCCGTTTTTCATCGCCGATATTGTCGGCGGCAAGCCGCGCGCCGGCGACCGCGTCTATTCCCCGAAGCCGTGATCGCGGAGACCGAGGCGCTCGCACGCATCCTCGCCGCGGTCGAGCCGCTGCCGGCGGAGCGCCTGCCGGTCACCATCGCGGCGGGACGCTTCACAGCGGAGGCGGTTCATTCGTCCGCGACACTGCCGCGCTTCGATCAATCCGCCATGGACGGCTATGCGGTGCGCGCGGCGGACACGCCCGGCGAACTCCGCGTGACCGGCACGCAACCCGCCGGCGCGGCGCTGCCATTGCACGTCGGCGAGCGGGAGGCGGTGCGAATTTTCACGGGCGCGCCGTTGCCATCCGGCGCGGATGCCGTGGTGATGCAGGAGGATGTCGTGTCGGCCGATGGCGGCATTCGCATCGCGGAGGCGGCACCGCCGGGGGAATTCATCCGCCGTCGCGGCGAGGATGTGTGCGAAGGCCAGCAACTCATCGCCGGAGGCGAGTCCCTCACCGCCGCGCGCATTGGTCTGCTTTGCGCGGCGGGAATTGATTCCATTTCCGTTCACGCCCGGCCGCGCGTCGCCATTATCACGACCGGCGACGAATTGCGTCCGATTGGCGAGCCTCTTGCCAAAGGCGAACTGCACGACTCGAACGGCCCCATGCTCGCTGCGCAGCTTGCGCCGGTCGCGGAGATCCTTGGCACGGCGCACTGCGGCGACGATCCCGCGGCGCTTGCGGACACGCTGCGAAAATTCGCGACGGCCGATGCGATCGTGATGAGCGCGGGCGTCTCGGTGGGCGATCACGATCCGGTGCACGAGGCGCTGCGGCAGATTGGCGCGCGGGTCGAGCTTTGGCGCGTCGCCGTGAAGCCCGGCAAGCCCTTCCTCCACGCCCGGCTCGGTGCGCAGCATATTTTCGGGCTACCGGGGAATCCGGTCTCGACGTTCGTCACCGCCCAGATCTTCGTCCGCCCCGCCCTCACCCGGATGGCCGGCTCCGCAAATCCCCGGCCGGCGGCGTTGCGCATCCCGCTCGGCACTGCGGTTGGAAACCCGAGCGACAGGGTATTATATATACGCGCCGCGCTTCGGGAGGGCCGGGCGTTCCCCGCTCCGCTGCAGCAGTCGCACGGCCTCGCCAGCCTCGCGGCATCCGATTTGCTCCTCCGTCTCGAGCCCGGCGCCACCTGCGCGGCGAAGGACTTCGTGACGGCTTTGTTGCTCAATTTCGAATTGACCGAAGTGTTTAATAAAAACTAACTTTCAACCCCATTAAGGAATTTGTGGTTACGTCCGAGCAACCTGTAGTCTCCAAAGAATCCATAGGGCGCCTGGCAGACATCATTCTGTCGTTGCAGCGTTGTTTCATCGCGCGGCTGTCCGAAACGCTCGGGGACGGCCAGGTTTCCTTCGCGCAATTTTTCATGCTCAGCCACATCACGGCACAGGATGGATTGAACATGAGCGAGATCGCGGAACGGATGAATCACACCACCGCCGCGGCGACGGGTCTCGTGGACCGTCTCGAAAAACTCGGCTACGTCGAGCGTTCGATCGCCCTGCACGACCGCCGCAAGGTGAT
>JBOHXO010000002.1:0-4437 GCA_050737475.1 Chthoniobacterales bacterium | reverse complement strand
GGCCAGAGCCTCTCGGAGATCGCCGTCGGCAACCAATTCACCGTGCAGCAGGTTTATGGCGGCCAGACCGCAATGTATTACGCGCTCGCCTTTGAGCAAAAACTGCTCGACGACAAAATCTCGATCAAGCTCGGCCGCTTTGCCACCGGCGACGACTTCGCATCCTCGCCGATTTACTGGCTCTACATGAACAACGGTATTGACGGCAATCCGCAGGCGCTGCCGGTCAATACGCAATTCTCCGCCTACCCGTGGGCCGTCTGGGCTGCGCGGCTGCGCGTGGATCCTACGCCGGAGTTCAATGGCCAGCTCGGCGTCTACCAGGTCTCCGACCGCGTCTTCGATCGCGCGTATCATGGCGTGGATTGGAGCATGCGCCCCGGCGATGGAGTGTTGCTCATCAGCCAGCTCGGCTGGACACCAGAGTTTTTCAAAAGAGCCGTGCCAGCCGATTCCACGCCGACCCCGGACGCGAAGTCCATCGTGAACGACAAGAGCAAGAGTGGTGAAAAATCATTCAAGGAGCCCGTGGAGACTGTAATGAAGGGCCTGCCGGGCCATTACTGGTTCGGTGCGTATTTCTCGCCGTGGCAGTTTTCCCAATTCGGCACGACCGACACGGCCACGAATTCCTACGGCTTTTACTGGCATGCCGATCAGATGATTTATCAGGAATCGCCCGGCTCAGCGCAGGGGCTCACGCTTTGGAGCGCATTCGTGCTTTCGCCGCAGCAGAATATCGCGAAGCTCCCCTTCGAGGTGAACGGCGGCATCGTTTACCAGGGGCTCATTCCGACTCGCGACAATGACCAGACCGTCTTCGGCATCGTTTACGGACAGTTTAGCGACGACTACGCAGCCGCCACCGAGGCTGCGGGGGGCGGAAGTCCCGACTACGAACTCGTCTTCGAATGGGGCTATCGGGTGCAGTTCACAAAATTCATGTATGTGCAGCCGAACGTGCAATGGGTCATCAACCCCGGCGGTGCCTACAACATCCCGAATGCGCTCGTCCTCGGCGCGCAGTGCAGCGTGACATTTTAAGACCCGACGCCGACATGGGAAATCAGTCGCGGACAAAATAGTTCTCGGCGTCTTCGCCCGGTTGCGCGAAATAATCCACGCATGCGGTGGATTTTATTTTTCGCGTGCGTGATTGTGCAGCACGCCGCGCTTGCCGACTGGGAGGTGGCGCAGATTGGTGGCCGCGATTATGTCTCACTCGCGAGCACGGCGTCGTTCTACGGCATGAATTCTCCGTCCACCACCGGCGCGAAAAAATTCATCACCACGGGCAACGGCCGCAGCCTTCAAGTGGAGGTGGACAGCCGCGAGGCGCTCATTGATGGCGTGCGCCATTGGTTCGCCTTTCCCGCAAAACTTCAAAATGGCGGTGCCTGGATTTCCCGCGTGGATATCGCTCACACCGTTGAGCCCGCGCTGCGCCCCGAGAAGGTGCAGGGTCTTCGTCCAGTGCGCACGATCGTGCTCGATCCCGGCCATGGTGGCCACGACAACGGCGCCTCCTCGCGCTACGGCTACGAAAAGGAATTCACCCTCGACGTCGTCCGGCGCCTGCGCAAACGGCTCGAGTCAGCCGGCTTGAAGGTCATTCAAACGCGCAACAGCGACTCCTTCATTGATCTGGATGCCCGTCCGCGCGTCGCAAATAGGATCCCCAATTCAATTTTCGTGAGCATTCATTTCAACTCCGCGGACTGGAAACCCTCGGCGAATGGAATCGAAACCTACGCGATTCCGCCGCTCGGCGCGCCACCCAGCGGGCAGGACGCTGTGATGGCTCGCGATCGCACGCGGGAATCCGGGCACGCACAGGAAACAGCAAATTTCACACTCGCGACCACGATGCACAACGCCCTCATGGGAAAAATGAAGGTCGAGGATCGCGGCGTGAAGCGCGCCCGCTATGTCGTGCTCAAGGACGCTGCGGTTCCCGCAATCCTTATCGAAGGCGGCTTTCTCACGAACTCCACAGACGCAGCGCGCATCGCAAACGCGTCCTGGCGCGAAGCCTACGCAGCCGCCATCGCGGCCGGCATTCTCGAATATAAAAAACTCGCCGAGCAGCAGATCAGACCCCGGGAGAAGAAGGATTGGTAGCATTGATGAGGGCGAGCTGTTCGCCAATTGCTGCGGTCACATCATCCACGGAGATCTCGCTCATCGCTGATTTGGGAAAGTCAGGCGTGATCTCCATACCCGGCGATGCCGTAACGATGCGGGAACTCGCCCGTCGAGGTCGCCAGTGAAACGGATTGGTTGGTCCGAACAGTGCGACAAGCGGCGTGCCGAGCGCATCTGCAAGATGAACCGGCGCGGAATCCACCGCGCAAAGCAAATGCGCCTGCCCGATCACAGCGGCTGTTCCCAACAGGCTCAGCTTTCCGGAGAGGTTTGGGCAGGGTGTGGACAGCTTGCGTTGAATCTCGTCGAGATGAACCTGCTCTTTCGAGTCCGCCGAACCAGTGAGGACGACCGGCAGGCCCGATGCGCCTCGCAGCATTCCAATCACGGACGCCCAGCGTTCCGGCTGCCAGTATTTTTCAGCGCGTGCCGTTCCAGCATGAACGACGGCGTAGTTGCCGGAAATTCCTGCTGTTGAAAGAGCCCGTGCGGCTTCGTCTTGCGCGATGGAGGGCAGGCGAAGTTCGAGCGGAACATTCTCAACATGAATTCCGAGGGTACGGAGCAGATCGGTATGATGATCACTTGTGTGGCGTTGTCGCACCGAAGATTCGACGAAGTCCGTGTAAACGACACGGCGCAGGGTTTTCTCTTTTACCCTTGCCCATGTCACGCGTTTCGGCGCACGGCAGAGTGCAGTCGCAACGGCGGAGCGATCGTTGCCGGTCACATCGAGGCAAATGTCGAAGCCACCTTTTGCAATTCCGCTCCAGAAATTCAACCCGGCTATGCCGCGTCGAAAGACGAGGACGTGATCCGTTTTAATAGCTGGAGCGAGGGCGGAAGTACCGGCATCCAACGCGAGCGTGATTGCGCATCCCGGCACGTGTTCGCGCAATGCCGAGAGCAACGGCGTAGTGAGGATTGCGTCGCCAATGCGTTTGAGCTGGAGGATGAGGACGTGCATGGGTTCAGCGTCCGGTCATTCGCAGGGCGAGGTCGTAGGCGTTTAGCAAACGTTCGCGAAAATGATCCCACGTAAAATTTTCAACGACTCGCCGCCGCCCAGCGGCTCCCATCCGGCCGGCGAGATCTCGATTGCGATACAATTGTTCGATCGCCGCGCAAAGTGCATCCGTGTTGTTGGGAGGCACAATCAGACCATTCTCGCCATTGAGCACCACATCGCCCGACTCGCGGGTCGTAATCTGCGGCAGGCCGCAGGCCGCTGCTTCGTAGGTCGCCTTCGCGCTGCCCTCGCACTCACTCGGAAAAATATGAACCGTCGCAGCACGAAGCTCCGTGGCGACGTCTTTCACGAATCCACGCACCACGACGTTCGAAGGTGCATCCCGAAGTGGAATTTCTTTCGATGGGCTTCCGACGAGAATAAGCTGCGCGTTTGGCAGAGCCAGTTTCCGCCAGGCTTCGAGAAGCACATGCACTCCCTTTCGCTGGATCAACGAGCCGACGAACACCGCACGAAATTTTTCGGGCAATTGCGGCGCGGGAACGAATTTCTCCACGTCCACGCCGCGGGATGTCGGGAAAAGTTTCTCTTCTGGAATTCCCGCGACGAGGAATGTCTCCCTCGCCTTTTCAGAAAGCACCAGCAGCAGCGTCGCCCGTGCGTATTCCTCCATCACCTGCTGGCGCGTGACGAGCAGGCGGTTCATGAGGCTGCGCGGAAAGCCCGCCGCGTCGCGTTGAATCTCGCTCCAGGTTTTGTCTTTTTTGATTTTTCCCTTGTTGCGATGCCATGTGGGGATCTCGAGGACCGAGGGAATTCCGAGTCGCTCCGCGCTGCGCAAAGATTCGATGCAATCGCCGGACCATGTGTGCAGCATGTCGTAGCTGCCGCTCGTAAGCTGCTTCGACACGCGCCGATCAAGGGCGTGCTTCTTCGCGCCGATGTAATGCTCGCGATCCAGAAACGAAAAAAGCCGCACAGGATGGCGGCTTAAAAGTTCGATGCGCGATGAGGAAACGGCGCTTTGATTGTTTTGGTAGGCAATGGCGCGGCCCAGGAAATTTCCGCGTTCAGCGGCGATGAGAGACTCGCCTGCGACCTGGTCCAGCCCGTGGCCTCCAATGCCCGCAGCAATGGAATACAGCAGCGAACGCGGCTGGCGGCGGGAATTGCCTTCTGCCGCCGGGCGGGGGTCTGGTATGTCTCGCTGAACCGTCAAACCACCAAGCTAGCAGGGCATGCGGCGTATTTTCCATCATCAATGAAGATCGGTTTTGTGCGCCGGGGCTATTCGGCAACCGGGGGCGCGGAGGCATATTTGC
>JBOHXO010000001.1:0-8408 GCA_050737475.1 Chthoniobacterales bacterium | reverse complement strand
TAGGCTTTTTACGAATCGCCGGACGCGAGCAGCCAGTCGCCCGCGAGGCCGAGCAGCGGCGCGCTGAGATCCTGCGGGTGGTTATCCTTGCCGATCTTGCCGATGAGGTCCGACGCTTCGTCGTTTTTCCGGCGGGCGCGATACAACTCGGATTCCGCGAAAAGCCGGCGCGCGCGGAAGATGTGTTCCTCGTTCTCGCCCTTGGGCAGCGTCATGCGGCTGTCAATTTCCGCACGCGTTTCGGCGGTGATTTTCTCGGCGGCCGCGGCGCGGGCCTTGTTCTCGATTTCCTGCTGCGCGCGAATTTCCTCGGGCGACGGTGTGGGCGTGGGCGGCGGAGGTGTGGCGCCGGGCGGCAGCGGCGTGGGCGTGGGTGTGGGCGGCGGAGTGGGAACGGGTTTCTTCGCGGTGAGCTGGGCGAGCTGCGTGATGAGGCGCTCGACCGAGCTGTTTTCGGGATTGTTGACCTGCTTGAGAATGGTCTCGGTGAGGAATTTCTTGGCCTCCTCGGTCTGGCCGAGCTTCGCGCGGGCGCGGGCGAGGTAATAGGCGCAGGAGACGACGGCGGGATTCTTTGGGTTCTCCTTGATGAACTCCTCGAAGAGCGCGATGGATTTTTCCCACTCGCGCTGCTGCTGGTAGATCTTGCCAACTTCGCCGAGCGCGTAATTGAGCACTTCGTCGTTGTTAATGGCGGCGGCAACCTTCACGGCCTGCGCGTATTTGTCGGCGGCTTTGTCCTTCTCGTTGAGGTTGGCGTAAATGTCGCCCTCGAGCGTGAGCAATTCGCCGGTCTGCGCATCACCGGGATGCGCCTTCAGCCATGCCTCGGAATCGGCGAGCGCCTCCTCGTTTTTCTGCAACGCAAACTTCGCCATCGCCGCGCGGTAGCGCATGTCGGGCTCGTAGGGGCCCTTGGGGTAGAGCTTGAGATAATTGTCTATGTGCTTGAGCGCGGTCTCGTAGTCGGCGGCGAGCATCGCGGACATGGCGATGCGGTAGTAGCTGTCCTCGATGTTGCCGCCGTCGGGGAAGGTCGCGATGTATTTCTGGTAGGCCTCGATCGCGCCGGGATAATCGCCGGATGCAAATTTTGCCTCGGCGAGGAGGAACGTCATCGGGTCCACGTAATCGCTCTGCGGATCCTCCTGGATGCCCTTGTTGAGCAGTTCGATGGCCAGCGGATAGTTTTTGATTTCGACCGCCATGAGGCCGCGCAGGTAGATCACCACGCTGCGCTGCGCGCCCTGCGGATAGTCCTTGAGATATTGTTCGCAGGCGGCGAGCGCTTCCTTGGATTTCTTGACGTCCTTGAGAGCGAGGATGCGGCCGAACGTGGTGATGGGGCGCTCCTTCGCATCCGGGAAGCTCGCGAGGAGCTGGTCGTAAACGATGAGCGCCTCCCAGGGATGATCGCATTCGTAATAGGCGCGGCCGAGGCGCAGCAGCAGGTTCGGCTCGAAGTCCTTGATCTCGCCGATCTTCTTGAGCGCGGCCTCGGCGTCGGCGATCTGGGCGCGAAGTTGCGCGCTCGCGTCCACGTATTTGATGTCCCTCGTCTTGCGGAACATCTCGAGCTGTTCCTCGTCATCGCTCTTGAGCTCGGCGATGGTGGCCTCCTGCGCGGCGATCAACTCCGCGCGCGTCTGCGCCACGCGATAGACCTCGATGGCCTGACGCGAAAGCGTGTCCGCGAAGAGCTTGTCGCCGAGGTCAATGATGAGCGTGTTGAAGCGGACCTTGTTGGCGACGAGGTGGAAGTTTTTCTTGATGTTCGTCAGCAACTGGCCGGCTTTGTCGTATTGCTGCGTCTTCGTGTAGATCGAGGCGAGCAGCAGCGCGGCGTCAATATCCTTCGACGTGTTGAGCCCGTCGGCAATGATGGTCTCGAGCGGCACGACGGCCTCGGTGAATTTCTTCTGCTCGTTGAGAATGATCGCGTGCAGGTAAAGCGCCTGATTCTGCATCGGCGAGCCTTGCTCGAGGTATTTGAGCTCCTTGATCGCCTCGTCGTATTTCTTCTGCGCGAAATAGGCGTTGGCCAGCGAGAAGATGACGCTGGCGATGTGCTCGCCGTCGGGAAACTTCTGTTTGTAATCCTGGAACGTCTTGATCGCGTTGTCGTAATCCTTCGTGTTGAAGTAGGCGGCGCCGAGCGTGTAATAGGCGGGCGCGAGCGTCTTCTTCACCTCGGGCGAGGCGTCCTTGAATTGCTCGATGAGCGCGAGGAGCCCCTGCTCGGCGACGGGATAGTTGCCGGCGGTGAAGGCGTCCGTCGCCGCCTTGTATTGCTCCGCAGGCGCCGCCTGGGCGCCGGCATCGAGGCACAGCACGAATGCAAACCCGGCGCCGGCCAGCCACCCGATCGCACTTGGGCGCGGACGAAGCGTGCGTGCGCTTGCGGCAATGGCAATCCCGGACGCTGTGCGGCGGGAGTGCGAGGGGAAATTCATTCCTGGGGAGCGAAGTTTGCGTTATTGCACGCGGCGGTGTGTCGCTCGTGGCCTTGTATTCATCGGGTCCGGCAGCGGAGCGGGCCTTGCGATCTCACATCGCGAAGACCGCGCTCGCAGCCATGCAATTACATCGAGTCGAACTCGAGCTTTTGCAACTTCTCGCGTGCGGCATCCGCCGGAGACCAGAACCAGCCCTTCGTATCCCAGCAACGGGCACCCGGAAGTTTTTCGGCGAGGAATTTGTAGGCCTCGACCGCCTCGGGCTTCTTGCCCATGGCTTCCAGCGTGTTGCCCTTGATGAAATAGCATGTGCCGACGTCGTTGAGTGCCCACAGCGCGTGCACTTTTTCCACTTCGCTGTTTGGCGGCGGCGAGGCGAGGTTGGCGGCCTGCATATCAATCGCCTGCTTGTTGTAGAGCTCGATCACTTTGTTCGTGTAGGCGAGCACGGCGTCGTAATTTTTTGCTTCGTAGGCCTGCCAGGCTTTCGTGGTCAACGCGCCGGAGCTCGGATCGCTCATGTCCACGGCGGCCGTGGCCGGTGCGGGAGCCGCGGGAGCAGCTGCTGCGGGCGGAGCGGGGGGCGGAGTCGCTACGGGCGCAGGTGCGGGAGCCACGGGAACGGGCGGCGGCGGGGCAACAGGGGCGGCGGCCGGAGTTGCAGGAGCCGGCGCAGGCGCGGCAGGGGGCTCGCTGCGATTGCATGCCGTGACGGCAAGCCCGAGGGCGCAGGCGATGGATAACGCGGGGGCGGATGCGAGTTTCATGTCGAACAGGGGAATTGTCTAAGTTGATGATGTTGGAGGCATCCTCATTTGGGGGAAGAGGAGCTTGAAAGTGTCACACGCGACGCTTTCGGCGGTCAACAGGAAATGTCGTGACGGCTTCAACATTCAAGCCTGCGCGCGGGCATCCTCCAAAAACATGCCGCGCATCGGGTGCGGGAATAAATCGTTGTCAGCTTCTCGCTCCGCGCGATAGCTTGGCCCCTTTTCCGTTCGCCAATATGTCCGCCCTTACCCTCCCCCGTTTCGCCGCCGCCTGCGCGGTCGCAGCATTCCTCACCACAGCCCACGCCGAACCTTCCGTCACCAAAATCGTGAAGGACGACAAGGGCAATTTCACGCTGCTCTACAACGGCAAGCCTTATATCATCAAGGGCGCCGGCGGCAGCCACTTCCTCGCGGAGCTCGTCAAATACGGCGGCAATTCCATCCGCACCTGGGGCATCGAATCGCTCGACGAATCGGTGGACGGCAAGCCGCTCATCAAGCGCGCCGAGGAGCTCGGAATCTCGGTCGCGGCCGGCATCTGGATCAAGGGCGAGCGGCAGGGCGTCAGCTACAAGGACCAGAAATTTCTCGAAGCGCAGCGTGAGGAAGTCCGCGCCGCCGTGCGCAAATACAAGGACGAACCCGCGCTCCTGATCTGGAGTCTCGGCAACGAAGCGGAAGGCGTGATCGGGCCCGGCGACAACCCGGACGTGTGGAAGGAATTCAATGTCCTCGCCGACATCGTGCACAAGGAAGACCCGAATCACCCCGTGATGACGGTCATCGCCGGCGCGGCGCCCACGAAGATCAAGGCCGCGATGCAATACTACCCGAATATAGACATCCTCGGCGTGAACGCCTACGCGAGCGCACCGGGTGTCGGCAAAGCGCTGCGCGAAGCAGGCTGGGCAAAGCCATTTGTGCTCACGGAATTCGGTCCCGTCGGCCATTGGGAAGTGGCCAAGGCGCCATGGGGCGCTCCGGTCGAGCCCAGCAGCAAGGACAAGGCCGCAAACTACTTCGTCACCCAAAAAACGGTGGGCGAAAAAGGCGCGGGGCTCTACCTTGGTTCCTATTGCTTCCTCTGGGGGCAAAAACAGGAAGTGACCTCGACATGGTATGGCATGTTCCTGAAATCCGGCGAAAAACTGCCGACCGTTGATGCGATGAACAAGGCATGGACCGGCGCATGGCCGGCCAATCGCAGCCCGCGCATCGAGGCCCTCGAATCCACGATCCGCGAAACAAACGTCGCACCCGGCACCACGGTGACTGCAACAGTGACGACGAAGGATTTCGAAAACGATCCGGTGCAAATCGAATGGGAAGTCGTGCCGGAGAGCACCGACCTCAAGATCGGCGGCGACGCGGAATCCGAGCCGCCACCCGTCAAGGACGCGATTGTTTCGCAAAAGGACGGCGAGGTCACCATCCGCACGCCGGACAAGTCCGGCCCCTACCGTCTGTTTGTCACCGTGCGCGACGGCAAGGGCGGCGCGAGCAAGGACAACTTTCCGTTCCTCGTCAAATAGCCGGAAGCCATTTTCGATTTAGCCATTCATGAGTTCAGCCATCCGTCAGTTCATCACATCCCGCGACACCACCGACCGCATCGCGGAAAAAGTGCTGCCTACGCCCGGCACCTCGCACCTCAAGGAAGTTCCCGTCGTCTTCGTCGAGCCCGCGAAACGTTTCCAGACCATCGAAGGTTTCGGCGGCGCGTTCACGGAAGCCGCCGCGGTCACGCTCAACAAACTCAGCAAGGCGAATCAGGAAGTCGTTCTCAAGGCCTACTTCGACGCCGCGGATGGGCTTGGCTACAGCCTCTGCCGCACGCACATCAATAGCTGCGACTTCGCGCTCGGCAACTACGCCTACACCGAAGTCGCAGGCGACACGGCCCTCGAGCACTTTTCGCTCGAACGCGATCTCGCCGCACTCATTCCATTCATCAAGGCCGCCTACGCGACCTCGAAGACGCCATTCAAGCTCTTCGCCTCGCCGTGGAGCCCGCCCGCGTGGATGAAAACCACCGGCATCATGAACCAGGGCGGACAATTGAAACCGGAATACGCCGCCACATGGGCCGCGTATTTTGTCCGCTACATTCAGGAATTCGAAAAACTCGGCCTCGAGATCTGGGCCGTCACCGTGCAGAACGAACCCGCCGCCACGCAGACCTGGGACTCGTGCATCTACAGCGCGGACGAGGAGAAGAATTTCGTGCGCGATCACCTCGGTCCCGCTTTCGAAAAGGCAGGCCTCAGCCACGTGAAGATCATGATCTGGGATCACAACCGCGATCACATCGTGCAGCGCGCAGCCGCTGCCTATGAGGATCCCGAGGCGAGCAAATACATTTGGGGCACCGGGTTTCATTGGTATGGCGAGGACAAGTGGGAAAACCTCGAACTCCATCACGACGCATGGCCCGACAAAAAACTTCTCTTCACCGAAGGCTGCCAGGAAAACGGCCCGCATGCCGGCGAATGGACGCTCGGCGAGCGCTATGCCCGTTCGATGATCAACGACTTCAACCGCTGGACCGTCGGCTGGGTGGATTGGAATCTCCTGCTCGACGAAACCGGCGGCCCGAACCATGTCGGCAACCTCTGCAGCGCGCCGATCCTCGCCGATACGAAAAATGACAAGGTGCTTTTCCAAAACTCCTACTATTATATCGGCCACTTCGCGCGTTTCGTGCAGCCCGGTGCCGAGCGCATCCTTTGTTCGACGTCGTGCGAGACCATCGAGGCCACCGCCTTCCGCAATCAGGATGGCTCCGTCGCTGTCGTCGTGCTCAATCGCACCGAAGCGCCGCAGATTTTCGAGCTCCACATCGCCGGAAAAATCACGACGCTTTCGAATCCGGCTCGTTCGATCTCAACCTTCGTGCTGTAGGCTCCGCAGTCGTTTCCTGAAAAGCCCGTCCGTCAAAAGCGGTCGGGCTTTTTTGCGCCCTTCGCCAGACGGTCGCAACGGCGACGCGCAAAGTTCGCGTATCCAGAATCGATTTCGAATCCCACGAATCGCTCCGCATCAAGGTTCCATGCCGCTTCGGCAGTCGCGCCGAGGCCAAGAAACGGATCCATCACGACAGGTCGCGCCTTCCCATGCAGCTTGATGCACCGCTCCGCAAGAGCAACCGGAAACGTGGCGGGATGCGGCCGCTCTCCCGCCCGACTCCGGATCGTCTCGTATGGCACGAACCACACATTCCCCGCGCAGCGGAGGTCATTTCCGTTGGTGTGTTCCCATCGCCCGACATTGCTTTTATCCGCATAGGGCACGCCAACGGCCAGGCGATCCAGCGCAACATTTCCGCTCTTTGTGAGGTGAAACACATATTCATGACATCCGTTGAGAAAACGACGCGAGTTGATCGGTTTGAAGTGTCCGCGCGAAATGATGGTCCCGTCGTCGCCAGGCAGCGAGATGGACTTCACCCAGTGAATCGTATTCTGCAGGCGGAAAAGTTTGGACACGAGGCGGACCATGACCTCCATCGGCAGGGTCGGATCGCCGCTCGCCGCGTCCATGTTCAAAAAAAGCGATCCCTCATCCTTGAGAACCCGATGCACCTGCGCCGCCCAATCCTCGCACCAGCTCAAATAATCATCCCGTGTTCTCCGGTCCTGGTAACTGCGATAAGCCACCCCAAGATTGTAGGGCGGCGAGGTCACGATCACATCCACTGCGCCTGGCTCCATGTTTCGCATGCCCTCGAGACAATCCATGGTCCGAATTTCCGTCATCCAGCCAGCAGCAAAACAAACTGACACGGAGCGGTACAGCGAAATCTTGTAAGAAAAGACCGTCTCGAAGGTTATATACTAAGAGAATCCAGACCGCCGTGTTTAACCCGTGGCGGGAACTCATGGCAGGTTTTCTGCTTTGGAAAGCGATTGGGGAAAAAATGAAAAAAATATTGCTCGTTCTGTCATGCCTTGCGGCTCACACCGTCCCAGGCATCGCTGCAGATATCATTAACATCGGCTTCACCTGCTCACCCCAGGATGCCGCAAAGAATGCACAGGGTATCGCGACTTTTTCGGTCCGACTCTACAGCGGAAAGTCCGCAGCCATTCGCGTCGACAAGGAAGATCTTTCCGTGACGCCCACTTTGAACAAGGACGGCTCGGTGAGCCTGATGCTGGCCTGCACACCCACACTGGAACGGCTGCCAAGGCTGGTTCTCAAATCCGGCGAAAGCTGCACCGTGAAGATCAACCATCAGGAGTTTCAGGTCGATGCCAGCGTGGAAGGCTCGAAAGTCAAGTCGGCCGCCTCGCCGGCAAGTTATTTCGGCACCTTCGTCGGCACCGCCGAATAGCCACCAGCCATTCCGAATCTCGCGGCGCAGAAACACAGGCATCGCGCCAGTTTCCAAGCAATCTCACGCCGCTCAGCGAAGTGGCCCAGGCCCGCAGCCGGATATATTCCCCCTTCCTTACGAATGGAATTACTTGGGAATTTTTTCAACGGGTACAAAAAAAGCCCCGTTCCTTGTTTCCAAGAAACGGGGCATAATACTGGCAACGACCTACTCTCGCGCAAGCTATACAAGCACTACCATTGGCGCTATGACGTTTCACTTCCGTGTTCGGGATGGGAACGGGTGGGACCATCATGCAAGGATCACCAGAAGGGCAGCGCGCATGGACTAATAACTTAGCCTTAGCGCCGCATTTCCTGGCGACTCTTTCGTTTTCAGTATCAAAGAACCTTAGGGAGGTTCCCTGACAACCGCATATAGGGGACAAAAATTGATGCAAAACTTCATTTGCTGAGAAATGCTCAGAATAAAAAGCCGAACGAATATTAGTACCGTTAAGCTGAACACATTGCTGCGCTTATACCTACGGCCTATCAACGTGGTGGTCTACCACGATTCTTCAGGGAGAGTTCATCTTGGGAGAGGCTTGGCGCTTAGATGCTTTCAGCGCTTATCCTTTCCAAACATAGCTGCCCAGCAATGCCGTTGACACGACAACTGGAACACCAGAGGTTTGTCATTCCCGGTCCTCTCGTACTAAGGAATGAACCCCTCAACTCTCCTGCGCCCACAGTGGATAAGGACCGAACTGTCTCGCGACGTTCTGAACCCAGCTCGCGTACCACTTTAACCGGCGAACAGCCGGACCCTTGGGACCTTCTCCAGCCCCAGGATGTGATGAGC